>JANOCF010000001.1:0-2646 GCA_031412055.1 Holophagales bacterium
ACCCCTGAGGGCCGGACCAGCCTCTGGGCGCGCCTGTCCTCGCCCCGCAGCAACGGCAAGGCCGTCCTTCTGCTGCATCACATGGACGTGGTGACTCCCGGGCCGGGCTGGACGACGAAGCCGTTCTCGGGCGACGTGCGCGACGGCCGTCTCTGGGGGCGCGGCGCCCTGGACGACAAGAGCCTGGGCATCGCCCAGCTCGCGGCCTTTGTCGACCTCAAGCGGCGCCGGATCCCCATCGAGCGGGACGTCATCTACCTGGCGGTGGCCGACGAGGAGAGCGGCGGCCTGCGCGGCACGGGCTGGCTGCTGGAGAACCGGCCGGAGCTGTTCGCGGGCGTCGAGGCGGTCCTCGGGGAAGGCGGGCGTGCCCAGAGCTCGGGGAGCAAGCTCCTCTGGTGGGGAATCGAGGTGGCGCAGAAGCGCCCCTTGTGGGTGGAGGTGTCCACGTCGGGACGGGGCGGCCACGCCTCGGGGCTCAACCCGGAGAGCGCCACCCACCAGCTCATCCAGAGTCTGGCCCGGGTGCTTCAGCGTCCGGTCTCCTGGCGGGTGACACCGGCGGCGCGCGACTACCTCCGCGCCATCGCGCCGCTGCACAACGACCACTGGAAGAGCATCCTGTCCGACATCGACCGGGTGATCCGGCCCGAGGGACCCGCGGAGTTCCTGCTCCCCGGCATGGCCAACCTGTTCGTGGACACCGTGCAGGTGACCGTCCTTCAGGGGAGCCAGCGCATCAACGTCGTGCCGCAGCGGGCATCGGCGCGCATCGACGTCCGCCTGCTGCCGGACACGGATGCGGACGCCTTTCTGGCCGGTCTGAAGCAGGCCCTGGGTGAAGAGGTGCAGGTGAAGGTCCTGGTGACCTCGCCGCCGGCCCCGGCGTCGCCCGCTTCCGGACGCCTGTACGAGAGCTTCCGGGCCGTGCTGGGCAAGGATGCGCCGGTCGTGCCCACCTTCGTTCCCGGCTTCACCGACTCCCGCTTCTTCCGCGAGCGGCGCATCCCGGCCTACGGATTGACCCCGTTCTCCCTGCCCGGCAGCGAGCTCGGCGGCATCCACGGGCCGGACGAGCGCATCCCTCTGGCGGAGCTGGACCGCGGCGTCGAGCGCACGCGCCGCATCGTCGCCATCTACGCCGGTGGTACCCCGCTGGTACCCCGGTGACAACCGCTGTCGCGAACTGACAGTTTTTGTCGAGACTGCGTCGGGGGGGCTGTTGTAAATCATTGATAAACATGGATTTATAGTCTTCCTTCTATCTGGCATGTCCTTTGCCCTTGACCTGGACGTACTTATTTCTGGAGGGTTCCAAACATGCGCAGGGTGATCGCCAGGCAGGGAGGCTTCACACTGATTGAGTTGTTGATCGTGATCGCGATCATCGGGATCATCGCTTCGATGCTGATCCCCAATCTGCTCGACGCGATGCAGAAGACGAAGCAGAAGCGGACCATCGCCGACATGCGGATCACCGGCACGGCCCTGTTCTCGTGGCTGACGGACGAGGTGGGCGCGGCGGCGGCGGGGCAGAGCAACACCAATGTGACGCTGACGTCCTACGGGGCGGCCAAGTCGGTCGCGGTGATCGAGAGCCTGCTGGTGCCGCACTACCTGCAGGCGGTGCCGTCTCTGGACGGGTGGAAGTACCCGTACGAGTACCGCGTGAGGACCGACGATCCCCATGCCCGGACGATCATGCTGATCCGCAGCCCGGGCAAGGACAAGGCGTACGATTCGAGCGCCGCCTACACGGTGACCTCGTTCGACCCGACCGACTACAACCAGGACATCGTCTGGGCGGACGGGTTCATGGTGCGCTGGCCGCAGAAGTGACGAGAGCGGTCCGGAGACGGTTAGAATCGCGCCCACTGTGTCGCTCCATCTCTTGATCGCCCTCTACGTCGCGGTGTTCGGGCTGATCGTCGGCAGCTACCTGAACGTCGTCATCTACCGGCTGCCGCTCGGGAAGTCCACCGTTCTGCCCCGCTCGCGCTGCCCGGCGTGCGGGGCGCCCATCCGCGCGCTGGACAACCTGCCGGTGCTGTCGTTCCTGCTGCTGCGCGGGCGCTGCAGGTCCTGCGGCGCCCGCATCGGCTGGCGCTACCCGGCCATCGAAGCGCTGACGGCGCTGCTCCTCGTGGGCTGCTTCATCGCCTACGGGCTCAGCATCCAGATGGTGGTCGCCGCGGTCTTCGTCTGCCTGATGGTCGTGCTGGCGATGATCGACATCGACCACATGATCCTGCCCGACCGGATCACGTGGCCGGGGATCGCGCTGGGCTTCCTCGCCCACGCGGCCATGGCCGTGGTCCTGCGCCTGCCCTGGAGCCTGCTGAAGGAGCCGCTGCTGGGCGCGCTTCTCGGCGGCGGGCTCCTGCTGGCGATCTACGGGCTCTGGTGGCTGATCCGGCGCGAAGAGGGCATGGGGCTGGGCGACGCCAAGATGATGGCCCTGATCGGCTCGTTCCTGGGCTGGAAGTCGCTGCTGGTGGCGTTCTTCTTCGCGGTGCTCAGCGGCTCCATCGTCGGTCTGGCTCTCATGAAAGGGACCGGCGAAGGCATGAAGACGCGGCTCCCCTTCGGCGCCTTCCTCGCTCTCGGCGGGATCATCGCCCTGTTCGCCGGGCCGGCGATCATCGA
>JANOCF010000002.1:0-2400 GCA_031412055.1 Holophagales bacterium
TTCCGAAGATCCAGGACAAGCGGCAAGAGGCTCGTGTATTGCATATCCAGGAGATCGAGGGGTCCAGCGAGGGATCCGTGGAATGAACAAGCCACCGAACGAGACGCCCGAAGAGGCGATCAAGATACCGGACGTGCTGCCCGTCCTTCCGCTCAAGGACACGGTGGTCTTCCCCTACATCATCCTGCCGCTGTCCGTGGGACGGGACAAGAGCGTGCTTGCCGTGGACCGCGCCCTGGCCGAGAGCCGGGTCATCATGCTCGTAGCCCAGCGCGACAGCGCCGTGGACAACCCGGACGGGCCCGATCTCTACGAGGTGGGCACCGCCGCGGTCATCATGCGGATGCTCAAGCTGCCGGACGGCCGCATCCGCATCCTGGTCCAGGGGCTCTCCCGCGCCCGCATCCATCACGTCAGCCAGGTCGAGCCGTACCTCCAGGCAAAGATCGAGCGCATCGAGGAGCCGCGCCCCCCCGCGGGCCTCGAAACCGAGGCCATGATGCGCAGCATCAAAGAGAGCCTCGACCGCGCCGTGTCGCTGGGCAAGGGGATCTCCCCCGAGGTCATGGTCATCACCGCCAACCTCGAAGATCCCGGCCGCCTGGCCGACCTCGCGGCCAGCAACCTGGACCTGAAGATCGGCGAGGCCCAGGGCGTTCTGGAGACCATCGATCCCATGGAGCGCCTGCGCAAGGTGAGCGATCTCATCGCGCGCGAGATCCAGGTGCTCACCATGCAGCAGGAGATCTCCTCCCAGGCCCGGGGTGAGATCGACCGCAGCCAGCGCGAGTACTTCCTGCGCCAGCAGCTCAAGGCCATCCAGCAGGAGCTCGGCGAAGGCGAGGAGCTGACCGAGGAGATCGAAAACTATCGCCGCCTCGCCGACGAGAAGAAGATCTCCGACGACGCGCGCGAAGAGATGGAGCGGCAGATCCGGCGGCTGGAGCGCAGCCACCCCGAGAGCGCCGAAACCCAGATCATCCGCAGCTACCTCGACTGGCTCACAGCCCTGCCGTGGGAGACGCTGTCCGAGGACGACCTGGATCTCGATCACGCCCAGCAGGTGCTCGACGAAGACCACTACGATCTCGAAAAGATCAAGGAGCGCATCCTCGAGTACCTGGCCGTGCGCAAGCTCAAATCGGACACCCGCGGTCCCATCCTCTGCTTCGTCGGCCCGCCCGGCGTGGGCAAGACCTCGCTTGGAAAATCGATCGCCCGGGCCATGGGACGCAAGTTCATGCGGATCGCCCTGGGCGGCGTGCGCGATGAAGCCGAGATCCGCGGGCACCGCCGCACCTACGTGGGCGCGCTCCCCGGACGTGTGATTCAAGGCGTCCGCCAGGCCGGCACGAGCACCCCCGTCTTCGTCCTCGACGAGATCGACAAGATCGGCGCCGACTACCGCGGCGACCCTTCTTCCGCCTTGCTCGAGGTGCTCGATCCGGAGCAGAACTTCAGCTTCGTCGATCACTACCTCGGCCTCCCCTACGACCTGTCGCGGGTGATGTTCATCGCCACCGCGAACATGCTGGAGCCGATCCAGCCGGCGTTCCTCGACCGCATGGAGATCATCCGTCTCAGCGGCTACACCGAGGAAGAAAAGCTGAGGATCGCCCGGCTCCACCTGATCCCCAAGCAGATGAAGGAGAACGGCCTCCTCGAAGAACACATCACGTTCACCGACGAGGGCATCCGCCAGCTCATCTCCGGCTACACCAGGGAAGCCGGGCTGCGCAACATCGAGCGTGAGCTCGCCGCCGTCTGCCGCAAGGTGGCCGTGCGCGTGGCCCGCGGCGAGACCGCCAGCGTGGTGATCGATCCCGACAAGGTGGAGGAGTTCCTCGGCCCGCGCAAGCACTTTGCCGAGGAGCTGCTGGAGCGCGACCGCATCGGCGTGGCCACGGGCCTCGCCTGGACCGCGGTAGGCGGCGACCTGCTGTTCATCGAGGTGGTGGCCGTGCCCGGCAAGGGCCAGCTCCTGCTCACCGGCCAGCTCGGCGACGTGATGAAGGAATCGGCGCAGGCGGCGCTCTCCTACGCCCGCACCTTCGCCAGCGCCCACGGCATCGCCGACGACTACTTTTCCAAGCACGACGTGCACGTGCACGTGCCCGCGGGATCGATCCCCAAGGACGGCCCCTCGGCCGGCATCACCATCGGCACATCGATCATCTCCGTGCTGACGAAGAAGGCGATCAACCGCCGGGTTGCCATGACCGGAGAGATCACGCTGCGCGGCGACGTGCTGCCGATCGGCGGTCTCAAGGAAAAGGCGCTCGCGGCCAAGCTCGCCGGCATCTCCACGGTGCTCATTCCCAAGCTCAACCGCCGCGATCTCACCGAGATCCCCGACACGATCAAGAAAGACCTCATCTTCCACTTCGTCGACCACATGGA
>JANOCF010000003.1:0-2714 GCA_031412055.1 Holophagales bacterium
TCTCCAGCGACGAGCCGGGATCGGTGATGGCCGCGAAATGCCGGCCGACCTGCTCCCGGGAGCCCATGGACTTTGCGGTGTGCTCCCAGAAGAAGCGGAACAGGGACAGCGTCTCGGTTGTCGATCCCGACTTGCTGGAGACCAGGAACAGGGTGCGCTTGGGATCGAGACGGCCGGCCACGGCCTTCACGGCTTCGGGATGGGTGCTGTCGAGCACCGTGAGAGCCGGGAAGCCCGAGGTGGGTCCGAAGGTGCGGGCGAAGACCTCGGGGGCGAGGCTCGATCCGCCCATCCCCAGGACCACCGCGTCCTTGAAGCCGTCGGCGCGGACCTCCAGGGCGAACCGGGCGAGCTCCTCGGCCTCGGTGCGCATGGACTCGGGCAGCTTGAGCCACCCCAGGCGGTCGGCCAGCTCGGCGACCGGCTCCGGCGACCAGACGGTGTGGTCCTTGGCCCACAGGCGGCGGCCGAAGCCTTCGCTCTCCCATTGCTCCAGCCGCGACAAAACGGCGCGCTCGTACCGTCCCAGGCGCAGCTCCGGCCCGACGCCCGCGGCACGGCTCTCCTGCATCAGCTCCCGTTCACTCATCCGACCACCTCCATTCCCTCGTTCGACGCCGACTCTATGCAAAAACCTCACCCCTGTCCTCCCTTCCCCGTGGACGGCTCATGCTAGGATCGCCCCCGCCATGGGCGTGCGAGTGAGAACCTTCCTGATCCTGCTGGCCATCTTCAGCCTGACCGCCTGCTCCGCCAAGGACGGTTCGGGCCGGACCTACACCGTCCGCGGACAGGTCACACAGCTCCCCGATCCCAGCAATCCGGGTACCGGGCTCTATCTCAACCACGAAGCCGTCGATCAGTTCATGAGCCGCGACGGCGAGGTCGTGGGCATGGACCCCATGACGATGTCCTTCCAGGTGGACGAGAAGGTTCCCCTCCAGGACATTCAGGTCGGGGACGTGATCGAGTTCGATCTGCGCGTGGACTGGGGAGCGACTCCCCCAGATACCGAAGCCGAGATCGTCCGCATCCGGGAGCTGCCAGCCGGCACGAAGCTCGAGTTCCGCGCCGCCCAGCCGAAGAAGGAAACGAAGTAGCAACACCCCTAGCACCCCAAATATCATCCATCCGGGAGGAATCATGCCGGTACGCAAAGCCAGTGCAGTGTGGGAAGGTCCCATCAAGGAAGGCAATGGAACGATCAAGCTGGGCAGCGGCGCCTACGAGGGCAAGTACTCGTTCGGCTCCCGCTTCGAGGAGAGCCCGGGAACCAATCCCGAAGAGCTGATCGGCGCCGCTCACGCCGGCTGCTTCTCCATGGCGCTCAGCGGCGGCCTCAGCCGCGCCGGCACCCCGCCGACGCGCATCGCCACCAGCGCCAAGGTCCACATCGAGAAGGTCGGCGAAGGCTTCTCGATCACGAAGATCGAGCTCGACACCGAGGCCCAGGTGCCCGGTATCGATGACGCCGCCTTCCAGGAGGCTGCCAAGAAGGCCAAGGAAGGCTGCCCGGTCTCCAGGGCACTCGCGGGCACCGAGATCACGCTCAACGCGCGCCTGGCGAGCTGATCAATCACTGGGAGCGCCGGCGGGACGCCGGCGCTCCCAGTACGCTCCGCTTTTTCCGTGATTCATAGGTAAATCGCTATTTGATCCTTGACTTCCTATTCCCAGGCTCTTACGCTGCTCTTGCCCGCAGCAACGCACAGACGTACGCTTTTTGACGTAAGAAGGAGCTCCTACCCCATGGCCTGGAACAAAAGAGACGACCAACCGAACAGTCCCGAGCCCACGCCCGCGGCACCCCGCCCCACGACTTCAGCACCCGCCGCGCCGTCCACGCCGGCTCCCGAGGCCCCCAGGTCGTCGACAGGCCGCGCGACCATCGGTC
Organism: Holophagales bacterium; assembly: GCA_031412055.1. Lineage (GTDB taxonomy): Bacteria > Acidobacteriota > Thermoanaerobaculia > Multivoradales > UBA5704 > DATMER01. The sequence goes on from JANOCF010000003.1 coordinate 1,895, forward strand.
CGTCCATCATCATCAAGGGCGACTTGAGCGGTGATGAAGATCTCATCATCGAAGGGCGTGTCGAGGGAAAGGTGGACCTCAAGCAGCACAACGTGACCATCGGCAGTAACGGCCGGGTCAAGGCCGACATCATCGGCAAGGTGGTGACGGTCGAGGGCGAGGTCGACGGCAACGTCTACGCCCAGGAGCAGGCGATCCTGCGCAAGGCCGGCGCCATCCGCGGCAACATCTCGGCACCCCGGGTGATGATCGAGGACGGCTCGCGCTTCAAGGGCAGCATCGACATGGAGGCGCGCGAGCCCAACTCCAATCGTACCGAGGGACCGCGGCCCGCTTCCGGCGGCGGCAACAAGCAGAATGAGTCCGGCCAGAGGGCGGCACAGGCCGGATGAGCTGGTTTTCACGCTCCCGCAAAGAGACTGCTCCCGCCGTCGACCAGCTTGAAGCCGGGGCCGAAGTCCATCGCTCTCTGGGGCTCGCCGCCCTTCTGGACGGCATGCGCCGCAAGGGGCAGGGGTTGAAGATCCTCGACCTCGGCTCCGCCGTGGGCGCCAACGTCGAGTTCCTCTCGCAGCTCGGCTGCAAGTTGCACATCGGCGAGCTGTACGCGACCCGCACCGCAGCCGTGGCTCCGGAAGGTGAGCAGCCCGGCCTGGACGTCCTCGAGCAGATCTTCCCGGCGGATATCCGCCTGGACGTCGTGCTCGCCTGGGACGTGTTCAGCTACCTGACCCGCAAGGAGATGGTCCGGCTGGGAGCCCTGCTGCGCCGCAACTGCCGGCCGGGCGCCCTGCTCTTCTGCCTGGTCTCGAACCAGAAG
>JANOCF010000004.1:0-4257 GCA_031412055.1 Holophagales bacterium
CCCGCGAGCGATTGCGTGTCCGGCCTGCATCCAAGGTGACGCTCTACTTCGCCAGCAGCGGACAGATGGGAGATCTCGCGCAGAGACTGGCGGCCGTGCTCAAGGAGGGCGCGTTTCCCGGGCTTGCCTGGCACCACGAGCCGATGCCGGACGAGCAGCATTCGACGATCTACCATCCAGCCGCGCTGCGAGCGTTCCGTACGGTCTTCAAGCCTGTTGAGGAAAAATAGACGACTGGCACAGGGGACAAAGGAGTCGGCGCCGAGGCGTGCGGGAGGTTGCTGTCTTCGAGGGGTGATATGGCTTCCCTGATATGCTCAAGCCTGGGGGAACGCCATGGACTTGCAGCTTCGAGGTCGACGCGCGCTGGTGACGGGCTCCACGGCCGGGATCGGGTTGGCGGCAGCCCGCCTGCTCGCGGCCGAAGGGGCGGAAGTGGTGGTGAACGGTCGCACGGAGGCGCGGGTGGACGAGGCGCTGCGCGCTATCCGGAATACGGTGGAAGGGGCCATTGTTGATGGCGTGGCGGTCGACCTCGGCTCGGCGGCGGGCTGCCAGATCCTGATCGATCGTGTTCCCGACCTCGACATCCTGGTCAACAACGTCGGCATTTTCGAGCCCAAGCCGTTCGAGGAGATCCCGGATGCCGACTGGCTCCGCTTCTTCGAGACCAACGTGCTGAGCGGGGTGCGCCTGTCGCGCCACTACATCAAGGGGATGCGCGAGCGCGGCTGGGGGCGGATCGTCTTCGTCTCCAGCGAGTCCGCCGTCCAGATCCCGGCCGAAATGTTTCACTATGGCATGACGAAGACCGCCCAGCTCGCCGTGGCCCGCGGGCTGGCGGAAACGACCGCCGGGACGGGAGTGACGGTGAACAGCGTGCTTCCCGGTCCCACGTCTTCCGAGGGCGTGACGACGTTCGTGGGGCAGGTCGCCGAGTCGAGGGGCGTCGATTTCGCGACGATGGAGCGGGAGTTCATCACCACGGCGAGGCCGTCGTCGCTGCTCCAGCGCTTCTCGACGCCCGACGAGGTGGCGGCCATGATCGTTTACGTGTGCAGCGGCCTCGCCACGGCTACGAACGGTGCCGCCCTCCGGGTGGACGGCGGCGTGGTCCGATCGGTCATCTAGCTGCCTGTCTTCATACGATACGGGAGAGGGATTCTGACGTGTTTGGGAAGACGCCTGTCCGAGCCTCCGACCTGCGTGGGTTGAACCGCCTGGCGATCGACGCCACGATGGGTGTGACCGACGTGGTGGAGGCCATGCACCACAACATCTTCCGGGCTCCGCGCGCTCTACGCGCTCTGGAGAACCCTGCGGCGCCGTCGCGAGGCCGCACGCGGGGCATCACGGGCCTGGTGTACCGGAGCATCCGCGGGATCACCCGTATCGTCGGCGGCGGGGTCGATGCCACGCTCGCGCCTTTCGCGCGGCTGGGAGACGGCAGCTCCTCGGCACGGCGCGAAGCCGTGCTGGCCGCCTTGAACGGCGTGTCGGGAGACCACCTCGCCGCCACCGGGAACCCGCTGGCAATCCCGATGAGCGTTCGCCAAGGCGGTGAACCGCTGGTCCCCTCGACCGGGCGCAGGCTGCTCGTGCTGGTCCACGGCCTGTGCATGAACGACCTGGAATGGAATCGCGAGGGCCACGATCACGGCGCCGCGCTGGCTCGCGATCTCGGCTTCACGCCGGTCTACCTGCACTACAACAGCGGCCTCCACATCTCCACCAACGGGCGCGCGTTCGCCGATCTGCTCGAGGATCTGGTCGAGCGGTGGCCGGTGCCTGTCGAGGAAATCGTCATCCTCGGGCACAGCATGGGCGGGCTGGTCACGCGCAGCGCCTGCCATACCGGGAAAGTCTTAGGACACGCCTGGATGCGGCACCTGAAGAAGATCGTCTTCCTGGGAACTCCGCACCACGGCTCCGCCCTGGAGCGCGGAGGCAACCGGGTGGAGTCGATCCTGGGCATCAGCCGCTACACGGCCCCGCTGGCTCGCCTGGGGCAGGCCCGCAGCGCCGGCATCACCGACCTGCGTCATGGCAATCTGCTGGACGAGGACTGGCAGGGGCGCGACCGTTTCGAGGAGTTGGAAGATCTACGGCAGCCGGTCCCTTTGCCGGACGGCGTGCAGTGCTATGCGATGGCAGCGGCGGCCGAGGTGGCCGGCAGTCTCAAGAGCCGTCTGCTCGGCGACGGCTTGGTCCCCGTGGACAGCGCGCTGGGGCGTCACGAAAAGGCGGGAAAAACCTTGCCATTTCCAGAGTCACGGCAATGGATCGCTCCGGATATGACGCACTTCGACCTGCTCAGCCGGCCTGAAGCCTACGAGAAGATCCGCGAGTGGCTCGCGGACTGAGCACCCAACAAGAGCAACAAGGAGCCGCAGATGCCGAAAGCTACCTGGAATGAAGCGGTCGTAGCGGAAGCTTCCACGGACGCGGTGGAGATCGTCGAGGGCAACGTGTACTTCCCGATCGAGGCTGTACGGCAGGAGTATCTGACCTCCAGCCAGACACACACCGTCTGCCCCTGGAAAGGCACCGCGAGCTATTACCATGTCGCGGTCGGCGGCCAGATCAATCGCGATGCCGCGTGGTACTACCCCGATCCGAAGCCGGCTGCCGAGAACATCCGCGGGCGTGTCGCCTTCTGGCGCGGCGTCAACGTAGAGCGCTGAATCTTCCATGAGCGGACTTCCTCTGAAAGTGCTCATCTTTGGAGCAACAGGCTCCGCCGGAGGCAGTGTCCTCCGCGTCTGTCTCTCCTCTCCGCAAGTTGAGGAAGCGCGCGTGATCACCCGGCGTCCGCTGGCACGCACGCACGGCAAGCTTCGGACATTTGTCCATGGGGATTTTCTGGACTACGGGGCGGCCACGGCGGCCTTCGACGATCTCGATGCCTGCTTCTACTGCCTGGGCATCTCTGCCACGCAGGTGTCGGGCGAAGAGGAGTACCGCCGGATCACTCACGATTTCGCGATGACTGCCGCCAGCGCGCTCAAGCGCGACAGCCCCAACGCGGTGTTTCACTTCATCAGCGGTCAAGGCACCCGCCTCGACAGCCGCATGATGTGGGCTCGCGTCAAGGCCGAGACGGAACGGGACCTGCTCGCTCTCGGCAACACCGTCTGCTGGCGTCCAGCCTTCATCGACGGCGAGACGACGCCGAGCGCGCCGCGGGTCTACCAGGCCATTCGCCCGCTGTTTCGGCTGCTCAAGGGGTTCCGCGGCCTGTACGTCTCGGGCGAGGACATCGGGCGCGCGATGATCCGGGCGACGGTCGAAGGGGTGCGCGGGCGGACGATCGAGAATCGCGAGATCCGGGAAATGGCCGATCTTGCCCATACCGCCGCCCGGCGCTAAGCCTGGCTTGCCGCGACTCTTTTTTTCGCAGACCAGAGGATCGACAGGGCGATCACGAACATGGGAGCGCCACCATGGATGCTTCCGGCCACCACGAAGGCTGCCCAGGAGAGAAGCATTTCGAGCGGACCGATCCACTCGGCGAGCACCGCGGTGGAGTAGACGTTGGTGATCGGCGTGAAGAGGTGGAGGACGGCCCACGAGTCGCGCCGCTCGCGCAGCCAGAGACCCAAGGCGAGCGCGATGGGGGTAAGAATCCAGACGAGGTTCGTCCTGACCGCGTCGCCGGCGCCAGATACCAGGCGGTAGAGGTTGGAGTCGTGCGCGGCGTAGTCGTCCAGCGGAGGCGCGGCCGTGCGCCACTCCGCGATCCAGTCCGGCCGCAGCCAGAAGCAGAAGGCGAGCATCCCGAGCGCCGCCGCGATGCCGATTGCCAGGCGTCGCCGGTCCACCTGGACTCCGTGGCGGAGCATCCAGGGGACGGCCACGAACGCGACCTGGGGCTTGGCGAGCAGAAGTGGAAGCGCCAGCGGCCCGAGCAGGGCGGCGGCGAGCGCCAGCACGAGATCCACCTGCCCGACGAAGAGAGTGAAGATAACCGGGAAGGACAGCAGTGCCCAAAGCGCGTTGCGTCCGGCGGCCTTCCACAGCATTCCGAGCGAACCCAGGACGAAGACTCCATAGGCCACGTGCATCGGCAACAGGCCGAGCGGCGCGAAGAGGACGGCGAGCGGAAGCGGACTGATGAACCCCTTGACCCGGTAGGGCGAGGTCCCCGCCAGGATGCGCCGTCCGGCCCGCCAGAAGATCTCGAAATCGAAGAGCCACAGCTCGAGCCGGTCGGTCCGGAAGGCCTGGACGAGGTACGCGGCCCCGGCGAGAGCGGCG
>JANOCF010000005.1:0-2221 GCA_031412055.1 Holophagales bacterium
CAATTCCCTCTCGGGCCCTCTCCCGCGCCCTGCCGCCCGCTCGGGGTATGATTCCCCCGTTATGGCAGACGAACCGAAGAAGAACGACATTCTCGAGCTTGCGCCGGAGACTCCCGCCCCCTCCTTCGAGGAAGAGGAGCAGCAGAAGGGCTTCTGGGGGAAGCTCAAGCGCGGCCTCTTCATGACCCATACGGAGCTCATCGAGAAGGTCTCGTCCGCCGTGGCGGGCGAGACGGTCCTCGACGAGTCGACGCTCGAATACCTGGAAGAGGTGCTGATCAGCGCCGACATGGGGGTCGAGACCTCCATGGAGCTCGTGGCTCGCGTGCGCAAGAACGCCCTCAAGGAGCAGACCACCAGCGCTACGCGGCTGCGGAAGATCCTGTCCGACGAGATCGCCGATTTGCTCTTCGAGACGCCCAGGCCGCGCCTCATGGGCAGGGGACCCATCCTCACCCTGGTGGTCGGGGTCAACGGCGTGGGCAAGACCACGTCCATCGCCAAGCTCACGCGGCGCTACCAGCAGCAGGGCCAGCGGGTGATGCTCGCGGCCGGCGACACCTTCCGCGCCGCCGCCATCGAGCAGCTCGCGCTCTGGGGCGAGCGCCTCGGCGTCGAGGTCGTGCGCCAGGCTCAGGGAGCCGATCCCGGAGCCGTGATCTACGACGCGATCCACGCGGCCAAGGCGCGCCGCATCGACAATCTGATCGTCGATACCGCGGGCCGGCTCCACACCAAGGACCACCTGATGGCCGAGCTGAGCAAGGTCCGCCGGGTCATCGACCGCGAGGCCCCGGACTGGCAGAAGCAGACGATCCTGGTCCTCGACGCCACCACCGGGCAGAACGCCCTGGCCCAGGCCCGCACCTTCAAGCAGGTGGTGCCCATCGACGGCGTCCTCCTCGCCAAGCTCGACGGCACGGCCAAGGGCGGCATGGTGGTGGCCATCGCCAAGGAGCTGCGGCTACCGGTCCTCTACCTGGGAGTGGGGGAGAAGGCCGAAGACCTGGTGGATTTCCGTCCGCGGGAGTTCGCCTCTGCTCTCGTCGGCTGATCTCCTCCGGAAGGCCCTCCTCCTCGCCGCCCGGGGACGCTACCGCACGTCGCCCAACCCCATGGTCGGGGCCGTCGTCGTACTGGAAGACGAGATCGTCGGGCGTGGCTGGCACCGGCAGGTCGGTGGTCCTCACGCCGAGGTCGAGGCGCTCCGGGCGGCCGGACCCCGGGCTCGCGGCGCCACCCTCTACGTCAACCTGGAGCCCTGCAACCATCACGGCCGCACGCCCCCTTGCGTCGACGCGGTCCTGGAAGCCGGGATCTCCCGCGTGGTGGCCTGTCACCGGGACCCCAACCGGGTTGCCGCCGGAGGCTTCGAGCGACTCCAAGCGACCGGGATTGAGGTGGAGCACGGCATCCTGGCCGAGGAGGCGGTAAGGCTCAACCTCCGCTTCCTGGTCCCCGCCGTGCTCGGCCGTCCCGAGGTGACCCTCAAGTGGGCCATGAGCCTGGACGGCCGCATCGCCACGGCCTCGGGACAGAGCCAGTGGATCTCGGCCCCGGCCGGCCGCCGCTGGGGTCTTGCGCTGCGGGAGGAGCACGACGCCATCCTGGTCGGAGTGGGGACCGTGATGGCCGACGATCCGCGGCTCGACCGGCGGCTCGGCCTCGCCCGCAAGCCCAACCTGCGGGTGGTGCTGGACCGGGCGCTGCGCACCCCTCCGGGCGCCCGGCTCTTACAGACGGAAGGGCCGTTGCTGATATACACTCAATCGCCCGACCGGGAGCGCTGCAAGGCCCTGGAGGAGCGCGGTGCGCAGGTGGCGGGTCTCCCTGCCGTCGAGCCCGGCGCCGTCCTCGCCGATCTGTTCCAGCGTGGGGTCCGGAGCCTGCTGGTGGAGGGCGGCGGCGAGGTCCACGCCAGCTTCGTCAGCTCCGGGCTCTACGACCGCGTCGGGGTCGACTGCGCGCCGCTCCTCATCGGGGGACGGTCGGCGCCCGGGCCGCTCGGAGGCGAGGGCTTCCCCTCGCTGGCCGACGCGGCGCGGCTGGAAGGCTTCGAGGCCCGCCAACGAGGCGGCGATCTCATCCTCACCGGATATCGCAAGGGATGTTTACCGGAATTATTGTCGAGCGTGGGCGGCTGATCGGGGACCCGGGTGCGTCGGGTCAGGGAGGAGTGCGCCTGATTCTCGGCCACAGCCCGGAGGTGGGCCGGCGCCTG
>JANOCF010000006.1:0-3276 GCA_031412055.1 Holophagales bacterium
ACCGGCGCGTAGCCCCGGCGGTTCCTGAGCAGGATGATCTGGTCGCCGTCGGTCAGGGCCTTTGCGATCTCCAGGCGCAGGCGTTCGGAAAAGTGAACCTCGCCGGGCCGCCGCGACAGCCCCTCCTCGCGCAGGTCCACCAGGATCCCCTCGGGAAGCGTCCCCTGTCCGGCGCGGGCGGTGAGCGTCATCAGCTCCAGCTTCCCCCGCTGCACGTTGTACCGGCTCTCCAGGCTCGGGGTGGCCGAGACGAGCAGGGCGGCGGCGCGGGCGTCCCGCGCGCGGACCAGGGCCAGATCGCGCGCCTGGTAGCGCGGCGTGACCTCCTGCTTGTAGGAGCTGTCCTGCTCCTCGTCCACCACAAGGAGTCCCAGATCCGGCACGGGGGCGAACAGGGCCGAGCGCGGACCCAGCACCACCCGCGCCTCGCCGCGCCGGACCCGCTCCCATTCCTGTTGGCGCTCTCCCGTGCCGAGCCCGGAGTGCAGGATGGCGAGCTGGTCGCCGAAGCGCTGCTCCACTTCGCGGGCGAGCGCCGGCACCAGGGCGATCTCCGGCACCAGGAGCACGGCGGCGCGGCCCCGGGCGAGCGCGGCTTCCGCGGCTCGCAGGTAGACCTCGGTCTTGCCCGAGCCGGTCATCCCCTGGAGGAGCAGCGGCGCGAACTCGCGCGAGTCGATCACTTCGGTAAGCCGGCGGAGTGCGCTCTCCTGGTCGGAGCGCAGCTCGAAGTCCGGCACCTGCTCGCGGGGGGCGAGACGGTGGCGGTCCAGGGTGAGGCGCTCCACCTGGGTGAACTGCCTCAGAATACCGAGCGAGATCAGCCGGCGTATCACCGCCGGGGTGCAGCTCACGGCCGCCGCCACCTCCGCGGTGGTCGCGGGCCGTCCGACCGCCGACAGGTACTCGATCGCCGCCTTGCCTTGCATCGAGCGGCCGGCTGCCGCCAGATGGGTAGCCAGCCCGCCGGGCGCCAGCTCCACGGCCGAGATGTAGCGCGCGGACCGCGGGCGCTTGTCCTCGCCCGAGATCCTGCCCTTCTCTCCCAGCGCCGAGAGCACCGCGTCGAGATCCGCGAGTCCGACCCGCATCTGCAGCTCGGACACGGACATCCGCCCGCCCTCGCGAAGCGCCTCCACCACCACGGCCTCGGCCTCGCCACGGGGCGGCGCCAGAGCTCCGGCGTCCGTGAGCCAGACCCGGCGGTCGCCCCAGGGAGGAAGGTCGGACGGCAGCAGGGAGCGGAAGACCTCGCCAAGCGGGGCGAGATAGTAGTCGGCCGTGAAGCGCGCCAGCTCCATCAGGTCCGGAGGCAGGACCGCCTCGACGTCCAGGATCTCCTCCAGGGGACGGAGGTTCATCCCTTCGGGACGATTGCCGTGCACGGCCACGATCACGCCGGTCAGGCGGCGCTTGCCCATCCGCACCCGGGCGCGGACGCCGGGCTTCGCCAGCGGTGCCAGGCTCGGCGGCACCTCGTAGGTGAGCGGGTCGGGCAGGGGGACGGGAAGGGCGATGTCGGCGTAGAGGTCAGTCAAGGGGGTTCATTGTAATCACTGGGACACCGCTCGCAGAGCACCCGCCCGTCTGCACCTGCCTGGGCGCGGGTCGCCGGAACGTGGCTGCCACACCCTTCGCATCGGACCAGCCGCTCGGGAGCAGCCGGTGTCGGCATCTTCGGCGGCGGGACTGTCGGGGCCAGCGCCCTCCGCACACGAGTCCAGGCGACTTCCAGAAAGATCCAGAGGACGACGGCCAGGGCGGCGAGGCCGAGGAGACGTGTCATGGCTCAGGCGGCGTTCCGCTGCTCCTCCACCGCCGTGGCCAGGCGCTGGACATCGGGGTTGTCCGGCTGCACCCGCTTCAGCTCCTCGAGAACCTGCTGGGCCTCGTCGAACTGCCTCATGTTGAACGCCAGCACCACCACCTGGTTGAACAGCGACTGCCAGTGATCGGGAGCGATCTCCCGGGCGCGGCGGAACATGGCCAGCGCCTGGTCGAACTCGCCCAGCTCCTGGTGAGAGACGCCGAGGTCGGAAAGGACGTTGGGAAGGTTCTGGGCCTGCGGCTGGAGCTCCAGGTAGCGGGTGTAGGCGTCACGGGCCTGCATCCACAGCGGGCGGGAGCCGGCCGGGTTCGGGACCTGGTTCGCGACGTCGAAGCTCTCGTTGGCCACGGCCAGCAGAAGCTCGGGGTTGTCGGGATTCTGCGCGAGCTGCTGCTGGAGACCCTCGAGCCGCCGCATGATCTCCATGGGCGACGCTCCGGCCGGTCCAGCCGGTCCAGCCGGGCCGCCGCCCGGACCGCCGAGTCCCGGCATGGCCGCCGCCGGCCCGCCGGTACCAACGGGACCACCCATCACGGCCTGGCCGGGGATGGCCCGGGCGGGCTGGCGCGAGTCCATTACCTCTTTCATCAGATAGCCCGAAATGAACCCGAGCAGGATTCCGATGACGATGAAAGCCAGATTGTCCTTGGTCAAGATGTCACTCGTTTCCGGCGCCCGGCCGGATGGCGCTCCATGTGCCGCTGGCTGGCTGCCCGCTGGCAAGATCGTTGGCGGACCAGGAGCCGCTCAGGCGGCCCGTGGCGGGATCGACCGATCCCAGGAAAATGCTGTCAACCCCGCGGCGCGAGTCGACGCGCTCCAGACGCAGGCGGTTGTCGGCGTACGTGCCCCGGAACGAGCCGGAGACTCCTCCGTTCAGACGGTAGCTCCCCGTAACCAGGGTGCCGTTCACGTCGAGCTGGAAGGTGCCCGTCTGGTTCTGCGGCAGGATCGACACCTGCCAGGTTCCGGACACCGGATCCCGGGCCGGCGCCGGCCGGCCGAGCTCGCCTTCGAGGAAGCCGATCCGCCGCAGCCGGTCCTGCACCCGCTGGAGCTGCCACTCCACGCGGTCGGCCGCGATCCCGATCGCGGCCTTGGCCGACGCATGCTCCAGGTGCAGACTTTCGAGCGTGCCCAGCGACATCGACGGCCCGGCCAGCGCCTGGTCGAGACGAACGGAGACCTGATTCCTCAGCTCCCACGCCCGCTGCTCGACCGTCCGGGCTTCGCGGTAGGCGGCGAGGTCCAGCGTCAGGAGCTTGCGCTCCAGCCGCAGGTCGGTGTCGATGTGGATGGACGCGGGGGATCGCCCTTGCGTGTCCTGGGCCCGTGCCGGGGGGACGACGCACGCGAGGGAGACGAGGCACGCGAGGAGCCAGGCGGCAGGTCGGTGGTTCATGGGCGGCGATTCTAGCAGGCAATATCAGCAGCAAGCGGGCAAAGAA
>JANOCF010000007.1:0-2422 GCA_031412055.1 Holophagales bacterium
TTGATCATCGCCACCGTGTCCTTGAGTGGCAGGACCGGCAGCACGTCCGGTATCTTGATGGCCTCTTCCGGCACCTCGGTCGGCGGTTTGTTCATTCGACTGCTCCCTCGCTGGACCCCTCGATCTCTTCAATATGCAATACACGAGCCTCTTGGCGCTTGTCCTGGATCTTCGGAAAGTCGATGGTCAGCAGGCCGTCGGCGAGCCGGGCAGTCCCGTGGTGGGTGTTGACCGGGGAGAAGATGTGCAGCTCGCGCATGAACCGGCCGTGCCCGCGCTCCATGCAGTGGAACTTGATCCGCTGCGCCCCGGGGAGCGGAGTCGACTTGGTGCCGGACAGGGTCACCAGCGTCCCCTTGACCGTGACCTGGAGCTCGTCGGCCGAGAAGCCGGGAAGCTCTGCCAGGATCATCACCGAGGTGGGGGACTCCACGATGTCCACGGAGGGCTGCCACTCGCCGCCGTCGAGGACGCTGCCCTCGCCGAGCTTGACGGCCTCCTGGAAGAGGCGGTCGACCTCGGCCTGGAAGCGGGAAAGGAAGAACAGGGAGGCGTACCTTGCGCCCATCGGGTCAAACCTCTTTTTTCGGGGTGGCGGTCGGGGTCGGGGCGGGGATCGAAGAGTGGGGCTGGATCAGCGAGGTGAGCACTTCCATGAAGGCGTCGACGTCCTCGAAGCGCCGGTACACGGAGGCGAAGCGCACGTAGGCGACCTGATCGAGCTCGCGGAGTTTCTCCATGACGAAGCTGCCGATCTGCTGGGTCGAGATCTCGCGCTCCTCCCGCTCGTGCAGCATGCTCTCGGCCTCGTCCACGATGTTTTCGAGCCTGCGCAGGGGGACCGCCCGCTTCTCGCACGCCTTGAGCAGCCCGTTGAGGAGCTTCTTGCGGCTGAACTCCTCCCGGGTGCCATCGTGCTTGATCACCATGTAGGGGATGTCCTCGATCTGCTCGTAGGACGTGAAGCGTCGGCCGCAGGTCAGGCATTCGCGGCGGCGGCGGATGGTCGCGCCGTCGCGGCTCTCTCGCGAATCGACGACGCGGTCGCGCTTCTCGGCGCAGAAGGGACACCTCATCTCAGGCCCCTCCTACTCCTTGGCGTTCAAAGCGATGTTGAGACGCAGGAGGAGTTTCTCGAGGCTGGCGGCTTCCTGGATGTCCACCGGCAGGTCGCGCACGGCATTGACGATCTGGCGCTGCTCGTCCTCGAACTGGAAGCTGACCAGGACCCGGCGGGAGCGCTGGAGGTCTGCCCGGTCGATGGTCATCTCCAGGTTGCGGGACAGCTCGTGCCGGCCATTGGTCGCTGCCTTGGCGGCTACGGGCGCAGGGGCGGCGGGTGCTGCCGGCGCTGGCGCGCGGGTCTGCTGGCGCAGCTTCTCGAGCTCGCCCAGGACATCCAGCGAGCCCTTCCTGGCCGCTGCGGGTCTCGCCATGGGCGGAGGCGGCGGCGCGGTCGGGGTTGTCAGCCGGGTTGGAGCCGTTGCCGGTGCAGCCTGCGGAATGACAGGATGAGCTGCTGTCGCCGGGCGGGTGGCCTGGGTGACTGGAACGATCGGTGGCCCGGGTGGAGGCGGAGGCATTACCATCGGGTGAACCACCGGGTGAACCACCGGGTGAGCCGCCGAGACCGGCCGGGTCGGGGCCGGAGCCGCGGTCGTCGGCACGGGCATCTGGACCGGGGGACGAGGCGGCCCGGGCGGGCGCGGCGGCGTCACCGCGGGCGCGTCCGGCTTGGCCAGCCGCTTCTTGAGGTTGAGCAGGGTGACCCGGGAGATCTCTTTGAGCGTCTCGAATACGCCCACGCCCGTGAACGCCGACGCCTCGACGTGCGGCCAGCTGCCCCGGTTGAGGGCGGCGTTCATCTCGTCCGCCGACAGGATGTCGGGCAGGTCGCGCTTGTTGAACTGGATGACCACGGGCAGGGTGTCGAGGGTCAGCCCCATCTCACCCAGGTTCTCCTCCAGGTTGCGGAAGGAGTCGATGTTCGCCTGGAGCATCGGCCGCTGGGAGTCGGCGACGAACACGATGCCGTCCACGCCCTTGAGCACCAGCTTGCGCGTGGTGTTGTAGAAGACCTGCCCCGGCACCGTGTAGAGCTGGATGCGGGTGTTGAAGCCGGCGATGGAGCCGACATCGATGGGCAGCAGGTCGAAGAACAGCGTACGGTCCGTCTCGGTCTCCAGGGAGACCATCTCGCCACGGGAATCCGAGGTCGTATGGCCGTAGATATAGTGAAGGTTTGTTGTTTTTCCGCACAAGCCGGGGCCGTAGTACACGACCTTTGCGGCCATTTGCATCGTGCTGTAGTTGAAGAAAACCATATCTTTTCCGGCTTGGAGCAGGGCCACGAAGCATAGCACCGGCTCGGCGGTTGGGGAAGAGTGGGGGGGGGCCCCCCCCCCCCCCCCCCCCCCCCCCC
>JANOCF010000008.1:0-1799 GCA_031412055.1 Holophagales bacterium
CGCCCATGATCGCCACGAAGTGCGCGCCCTGGTCCGGGTTGCGCTCGCCGCGCGAGAGCGCGGTGGCGAAGGCGATGAGGTCCTCCTGCATCTTGCCGACGTCGTCCTGGCGGATCAGCTTCAGGTTGATGCCGTTTTCGCACATGAGGCTGCCCTGGGTGGCCTGCTGGCCGCCGTTGGCAAACATCAGCCCCATCTGCGCGTTCCAGGCCCAGTGGAGGAAGCGGACCTCCGGCTTGTCGTCGCAGCCCGGGCGCTCTCCGGGCAGGGCCACGGGGCGAACGTCTCCGTTCGAGGAGGCGTTGGCCGGCAGGTCGGGCAGATCCGTCTGCCCGGGCACGACGGACTCCCGCCCCTGGGCTGCCGGAGCGACCCTGTCCATCAATCCGGGCGCAAAGCGGCGGATGCTGAAGAAGGCGGCGACCAGCAGCGCCACGACGATGATGAGCTTCCCAAACGGGGTGAGCTTCATGTTTCAGGTTCCTCCTTCGGGACGGCGGGACGCGCCGGCTGCCGAGTATTGTTGGGTGCTTAGAGTATCAAGAAGAAGTCGTAGCGGACCAGCGGGTTAGCGCCGGGTCCATGCCGCCGATCAGCTCGTCCATCGCCGGCTTCAGCGACTCGACGAAACGCTCCGTCTCCTCGATCTGCTCGACCACGCTGCTCATGTAGCCCGCGATCTCGGTCGCGCTGAACTGCGATGCGGTCACGCGGCCGAGGATCACCTCGAATACGTCGAGGAACGCCCCGAGTTGCGCCACGACCGTCTGGTCCTTCTTCTGGCACTCCACGAGCAGCTCGCGCTGCTTCTCCAGAATGCCCATGTGCCATTGGCGCGTCCTGGCCGTTGCGGGCTCCTTCGTCGCCAGCTCCCGGAGCCGTGCGACCTTCTCGTCGATCTCCGCCAACCGGCTGTCGATGGACGGCAGCGTTGCCACGGGTCCTGAAGAAACGGGCGGCTCCGAAACCGTCTTGTTGGGCGCGCCGGAGCGGACCTTCGTTACCCGCTCCCAGCGATTGGCTGCGAAGCCCGCGGGCGGGGGCGGCGGCGCCGATTTCCCAGATGACCTCGAGGACGAGGCCTGGGCGTCGGCGCTCGCCGCGGCCGGCCGGATGTTCGAGATGATGTGCAGGTAGATCGTCCGCTCCTGCACGAAGTGCAGGTAGGCGGTCAGCATGTAGTTGAGCTGCTGGAGGACGCTCATGTCCCTCTCGTTGCGCTCGCGTAGGACAAGAGCCACCCGGTCGCGGATCTCCACCAGGCGGCGGTAGACCTGCATGTAGTCCGGCAGCATGCCGCGGCGGATCCAGTTCACGATGGGCTGCTCTTCGAGCGCGGCCTCGACCTTCTGCTTCAGACCCTCGCGCGCCGCGTCCACCCTGGCCTCCTCCTCCCGCCGTTCCTCCTCGAGGATCTGCTGGTGGAGCTTCTTGCCGGTGGAGGCCATGAGCACCCAGCCCGAGGAGCCCAGGCCCCACAGGATCAGCGGCAGCGGGTTCCACAGCGCGGCGGACGCGGCCAGGGCCACGGCGCCGGAGATGCTGTTGCCCGGCGAGAGCAGGGCCTTCCTGATGGCCTTCTTGGTGAGAGTCTTGGCGTCCACCGGTTCCTTTGCTCAAAGGGAAGGAAAACGGGTCCGGATCTCGCGGAGCATCTCGAGGAACTCCGGCTCGGTGGCGATCCCGTCGCGCCACGCGAGGCCCCGCTCGATGAGATTGTAGCTCTCCTGGATGCGCGCGCCCGGAATGATGTTGCCCTGGGGGTCGCGGTCGCGCCCCATGAGCCAGATCGTGTCCGC
>JANOCF010000009.1:0-1849 GCA_031412055.1 Holophagales bacterium
CCAGGCGCGGCGGCTCCATCTTGTGCCGGCGGGCGAGCTCGCCGAGCAGATGCCGGGCGAGAATCGGAACGTCGCTCGACCGCTCCCGCAGCGCCGGCAGCTCGATCGGGAAGACGTTCAGCCGGAAGAAGAGATCGGACCGGAACGCCCCCTCGGAGACCATGGACTCCAGGTTGCGGTTGGTCGCGGCCACCAGGCGCACGTCGGCCCGCAGGGTCCGGCCGCCGCCCACGCGCTCGTAGGTGCGCTCCTCCAGCACCCGCAGGATCTTGCCCTGGATGGCCAGGGGCAGCTCGCCGATCTCGTCCAGCATCAGCGTGCCCCGCTCGGCCATCTCGAAGCGGCCGGGCTGGCGGCGGTCCGCGCCGGTGAACGCCCCCTTCTCATGGCCGAAGAGCTCGTTTTCGAGCAGCGACTCGGGGATCGCGGCGCAGTTGAGCGCCACGAACGGGCAGTCCTTGCGCTTCGACAGCCCGTGGAGCGAGCGGGCGAACAGCTCCTTGCCCGTGCCGCTCTCGCCGGTGAGAAGAACCGTGCTCTCCGTGGCCGCCACCCGCAGGAGCATCCGGAGCGCCGCCCGCAGCCGCGGATGGCGTCCGACGATGGCCGGCGCTCCCGGCACGTGGAAGACCTCGGAGTCGTCCCGCTCTCCGCGATCACCGAGAGCCCGCTCGATCAGGCGCGCGAGGTCGTCGATCTCCAGCGGCTTCTCCAGGAAGTCGTACGCTCCGAGCTTCATGGCCTCGACCGCCGTGCCCACCGTGCCGAAGCCGGTGAGGACGATCACCGGCACCCGCGGCTGTGCCTGCCGGCTCGCCGCCAGCACCTGCAGGCCGTCGGCGTCCGGGAGCTTGAGGTCGGTGAGCACCAGATCGAAGGAGCGCTGCCCCACGAGCCGGATTCCCTCCAGGCCGTCGGCCGCGGACTCGACCTCGTAGCCTTCCTGGGAAAGGGCGCGCTCCAGCATCCGGCGCAGGGAGTCGCGGTCCTCGACGATCAGGATGCGTCCGGTCGGCATGGGGTCTCTTAAGACATGGCGCCGATACCGCGGCGGACGGCGGCGGTCAGGGCCGCGTCGTCTTCGGGATCGACGGTCCGCAGGTCGAGCAGCAGCCGTCCATGGCGCAGGTAGCCGACCACGGGAGGCTTCCCATGGCGCAGGCTGGCCAGAAGGGCGTCGTCGCCGGGCAGCGACAGCGCTTCGCCCGGCACCGGCACCTCGGGAGCCGAGCCGCCGCCCAGGAAGGCGTCCGCGGGGACGATCTGAGCACAGATCTCCGTTGCGATCCGTTCCAGCCGCGCCCGGTGCTCCGTGGGGTCGGGCCAGAGCCGGTCCAGGGGAAGCGGAGCGCCGGACTGGTGAAGGCGCAGGACCCCTTCCAGGGCCGCGAACGTCATGCGGTCCGGCCGCAGAGCCCGGTAGAGCGGATGCTTGCGGCAGGCCCGGACCAGCTCGGACTTTCCGACAATGAGCCCGGCTTGGGGACCGCCGAGCAGCTTGTCGCCACTGCCGCACACGAGATCGCAGCCGTCCGCGATCAGCTCGGAAAAGCTGGGATGGCCGGCGAGCTGCGGCGCGTGGTGCCTGCGCAGGAGACCGCTTCCCTCGTCCACCAGCACGGGGATGCCCGTCCGGCGGCCCAGCCCGGCCAGCTCGCCAGGAGACACCGAGGCGACGAAGCCGGTCATCCGGAAGTTGCTGGGAAACACCTTGAGGAGGAGCGCCGTGTCCGGGCCGATCGCCTTCTCATAGTCCGAGAGGCGGGTGCGGTTCGTGGCGCCCACCTCGACCAGCCGGGCGCCGGCCGTGGCCAGGATCTCGGGGATGCGGAACGATCCGCCGATCTCC
>JANOCF010000010.1:0-2586 GCA_031412055.1 Holophagales bacterium
GCCCTCGAGCTGCTGAGCCCTGAGGGGGAGGCCAGGACCTTCCTGGCGGCGCGGCACAACTTGATCTCCTCCCTGTGCATGATCGGGCGACCGCGGGAAGCCTTCGCCCTGCTCTTCCACACCCGCCCTCTCTATCTCCAGATGGGGGATCGTCTCAACCTCCTCCGCCTCCGGTGGCTCGAAGGGACCGTGGCCCTGGGCCTTCAGCGCCAGGAGCAGGCCGCGGTTGCCTTCCGCGAGGTGAGGGAGGCCTTCCTGGAACTCGGCCTCGACTATGACGCCGCCCTCGCTTCCCTGGACCTGGCGGAGGTCTACGCCATCCAGGGACGGACCGGAGAGGTGCGCCGACTGGCCGACGAGATCCTTGAAGTCTTCCAGTCGCGGAACATCCATCGAGAAGCCATGGGGGCGCTATCAGTCCTGCAGCAGGCAGCCCGGATGGAGCAGGCCGGTCACGTCTTCATCCGTGAGGTCGGGAGCTACCTCCGGAGAGTGCGGAACCACACCGGCTTGCAGTTCACACCCACGTCCTCCTGAGCCATTCCATCTGCAGTGTCACGCTTTCCCTGGCTTGCGACACTGAGAGAAGAGATCTTTGCCGATGCAAGCGATCCAAGTGCTGCTCCTCCCCCGTGGGGGATCTGCTGCCGTATGCGGTAGATTGCGCCCCATCCCCCCGGACGAATCGTTCGCTCAAGGAGCTGTGCCATGAAGGTGAGTCCCACCGATCCTGAAGGCCTCGTTCGTCTCCTGGAAGGCGATCACCCCCCCGACGAAAAGCGGCGGGTGATCCGGCGTATGCTGACGCAATCTCGGATGGGCACGGGTCGAGCCGAGATCCCCCGGCTCGAGGCGAGACCTGCCGGGACTGCCAACGGAGTTGAGGAGCTGGGCGAGCTCCGGCTCAACAGCCGCGCCTTGGGTCTCCTCCTTGAGCAGGCGCGTGTCCCCGATCTGATCGCACGCCTCGAAGGGAGATCGCTGGCCGAGCGGAAGCATCTCGTTCGGACCGAACGGGAGTTGCAATCCTCAGCTCTCGCCCACCGCTTGATCGAGACCTGCCAGGACCTGCTGCACGCCGAGATGGCCAAGGCAGAGGAGTTGGCGGAGCTGGCCGTCACGCTCTCCCAGGAGCTGGATACCCGGCGCTATGGCTACGAGCTGGTCAACGACGTCAAGGCCCGCGCCTGGGCCTGCCTCGCCGAAGTGCTCCGCAGCCGGGCCGATCTGCGCAACGCGGACGAGGCGCTCGCCGTTGCGGAGAGCCTCCTGAGCCAGGGGACTGGAGACGTGCTGGATGAGGCGCGCCTGCTCGAGCTGAAAGCGGTCCTTCGCCGGGACCAGCATCAGCTCGACGAGGCCCATGCCATGCTCGACGAGGTCATCGCGATCTACCGCCAGTACCGGGACTTTCACCTGGTCGGGCGCGCTCTTGTACAAAAAGGGAGCGTCTACGGCGCGGGGAGCGAATTCGAGTCGGCGGTCCGCTGGCTGCGCAAGGGACTCGGGCTGATCGATCCCACCCGCGAGCGCCGTCTGGATCTCTCGGCCCGGCACAGCTTGATGCTCTACCTCCATGAGAGCGGCAGGAACCAGGAGGCCTGGTTCCTGCTGAAGGCGTCAAGGCCGGAGTTCGTGGAGAACGGAGGGGAGCTGCTGAGACTGCGCCTCCGCTGGCTCGAAGGGAAGATCCAGCAGTCCCTGGGACACCCGGGGGAAGCGGAGGAGGCACTCTCCCAGGCGCGGCGCGGCTTTCTCGACCAAGGGGCCGGATTCAGCGCCGCCCTGGTCTGCCTGGATCTCGCGGGCCTCTATGCCAGCCAGAGCCGGGCGGGCGAGGTGCGGCGCCTCAGCGAGGAGATGCTCCCAATCTTTCAGGCCCAGGATATCCATCGCGAGGCCATCGCGGCCCTGATCGTCTTTCAGCAGGCGGTCCGGATGGAGAAGCTGAGCATCGACCTGCTCGACGAGATCCGCGTCTTCCTGCAACGGGCCCGCACGGATCACAAGCTCCGGTTCGAGTACTCCGCTTAGGTCTGGCTAAAGGCTTGCAGCGACCCAGCGCATGGCAAGCCGACCCAAGCTGCTCGTACTGGGAAGCGGGTTCGGAGGGTTCTCCCTCATCTCCCGCATCAAGGCGCGGGACTGGGACGTGGCTCTCCTGAGCCCGCGCAACTACTTCCTCTTCACTCCACTTCTACCCTCGGCGGCCAGCGGCTCCGTTGAGTTCCGCAGCATCCTGGAGCCGACCCGGCGCCGCCTGCGGGATATCCACGTCATCGAGGGCTTTGCCGACTCCGTCGACTGGCAGGCTCGCCAGGTGCACTGCACCGGGGCCGTCGGCGGTGAGAAGTTCACCCTGCCGTACGATGTCCTGGCAATTTCAGTGGGTGCTGCGGTGGGGGACTACGACATCCCGGGAGTGCGGGAGCACGCCCTCAAGCTCGCGAGTGTGGAGGACGCCCAGGCCGTTCGGCGAGGAGTGCTGGAACAGTTCGCTCGGGCGGACGTCCCAGGGCTGACTCCCGAGGAAGTGCGGCAGCGGCTCACCTTCGTGGTCTGCGGCGGCGGCCCCACCGGGGTTGA
>JANOCF010000011.1:0-4068 GCA_031412055.1 Holophagales bacterium
GAGGGTGTTCCAGCTGACGAGGTTTTCCGGCAACTTCGCTCACGCCTTCGCAAGTAGATCTCGCTTCGACCGCAACCCTCGGATAGCCTCGCCTCCACTGCCCGCCCTACTCTCTTCCTGTAGCCCGGCGCCTGATGCTCCGGGTTCTCGCAGGGAGGTGAGCGTCATGATTCCTTTCCGTGTGGTCGGCATCCCCGAAGACGTTGCCCGGCAGGCCCGGACCGAGATGAAATCGCCGCAGTACGGGCATCCCGCTCACACCGCGGTCGCCAAAGGCTACGGACCTTGCCGGTCCTGCCTTGGCCAGTTCAAGGTGGGACAGGAGGAACGGCTCCTCTTCACCTACAACCCGTTCGCGGGACTGGACCCCTATCCGTCCCCCGGGCCGATCTTCATCCACCAGGAGACGTGCCCGACGTACGGCGGCGCGGCCTTCCCGCCGGAGATTCGCGACCTCCCGCTGACCTTCGAGGGGTACGGCCGGGAACGCTGGATCGTTGCCCGCGAGCGCGTGGCGGACGGCCAGGTGGAGCCGGCTATCGAGCGCCTGCTCGCCAATGAGGAAATCGAGTACGTGCACGTCCGCAACACCGAGGCAGGATGCTTCATCGCGCTGGTGGAGAGAGGCGAGCCCCATCCGGCCGTCTGAAATTCAGAGGGCCGCCGCTGCCCCTCGAATTCCGGCATCCCCAATTCACAGGGCAGCCGCTGCCCCCTGAATCCGGACGTCTCCATTTCAGGGGGCAGGCATCGCCCTGTGAATCCGGACAAGGGAAATTCAAGGGGCGGTCGCTGCCCCGTGAATTGGGGGATCACGAATTCGGAGGGCGACCATTGCCCTCCGAATCTCGAGGGTGCCGTTTCAGGGGGCAGTGGCTGCCCCTTGAATGTCGGCGGCGGTATTTCGGGGGGCGGTGGCTGCCCTCCGAAATGGACCGCCTCCGATCCGCTCTACTCCGGCCGCCGCGCGGACCGCGCCGGCCGCGGTGAAGGCCGGGAAGGCAGCGTCCTGCGGGGCGGCGCGTCGCCTTCGGATTTCGCCTTCCGCCGGCCGTACGGACGGCGGGGACGGATGTTGAACTGCGTCAGTCCTTCGTTCTGCGTCCCCAGCGTGGCCTTCAGCAGAGAGCGCGTCCGGATGGCCAGGTCCTTGCCCTCCTCGCGCACGTGCCGCAGATCCTGGGTCGCCTTCTGCTTTCGCGCCTGCAGGCTCTCGCGCTCGCAGTCGAGCGTCCTGGCCCGGTCCAACCTGTCCTGGAGCTCATCCAACATCCACTTCAGCTCCGGCTTCCTGCTTTCGTGCAACCGCGCGGCTCCGATGAGCCTCTGCCAGTCCGCAAGCGTATCCGCCAGCGCCTCCTTGGGCATTCCGGTCTCCTCTCCTCGGGATTCGTGCCCCTATCTTATCGCCAAACGGCTACATTTCCGAGACCCAGTCTTTCTTCGAGCTGCTAAACTTCGCGCCCGTTCGACCTGGGGTAGCCCCCCGACTCACAGGAGAAGAATTTGATGTCGATTCAGTTGGACCGCGAAATCACGCAGGACCTCGAGCGCGCCGCCGGCCTGGAATGGCTGGAGACCAACGGTCTCGGAGGCTGGGCCGGCACCACCGTGGCCGGGCTCAACAGCCGCCGCTCCCATGGGCTGCTGGTCGCCGCGACCCCGGCCGGCCGCCGGGACGTCCTGCTTTCCCGCCTCGACGAGACGATCCACGTCGACGGCGGTTCGTTCGACCTGGGCTGCAACCAGTTCCCCGGCACCGTCGCCCCCCAGGGCTTCCAGTATCTGGTCTCGTTCACCCAGGACCTTTTCCCGACGTTCGAGTACGAGACTGGGGGCGTGCGCCTGCGCAAGACCGTGGCCGCCGTGGACGGCGAGAACACCACGCTGGTCCTCTACGAGGTGCTCGAAGCGCCCGGACCGTTCATCCTCTCGCTGCGCCCGTTCCTGGCCGGCCGCGACCAGCACGCTCTCACCTCGGCCAGCGCCCAGTCCTCACCGGAGACCGCGTTCGGGGACGGCGTCCTCCGGCTGCGTCCCTCCACGGACGTGCCCGAGGCCTTCATCCTGGTGCCGCAAGCGGACTTCCAGGCCAACCCGCACTGGTGGTACCGCTTCCAGTACGAGGCCGACCGCCGGCGCGGCTTCGACTTCCAGGAGGATCTCTGGACGCCCGGCCTGTTCGGCCGCGAGCTCGGCGCGGGCGACCGCCTGGGCGTGATCGTCTCGACCCAGAGCCCGGCCGGCCGCGACGCCTTTGTCCTGCTCGAAAAGGAGCGCAAGAGGCGCGAGAAGGTCCTCCAGACGATGCCTTCCGGCGACAAACTCGCCCGCTTCCTGGGGCTCGCCGCGGACTCGTTCCTCGTCCGGCGCGGGCCGCAGCAGCGGGCTGTGATCGCAGGCTATCCGTGGTCCAGCGAGCGCAGTCGCGACACGCTCATGGCGCTTCCCGGGCTCTGCCTGGTGACCGGCCGCCATGACGATGCCCGCAAGATCCTCCGGACCTACGCCAAGGCCCTGAACAAGGGGATGATCCCGGACCGCCTGCCGGAGCGCGGCGAGGAGCCGTCCTACAGCTCGTCAGACACGTCCCTCTGGCTGTTCGTGGCCGCCTGGAAGCTGCTCCAAGCCGCTAGCGACGAGGGGTTCGTTCGCGACACGCTGCTGCCCGTTCTGCGGAAGGTGGTCCACGCCTATACGCGAGGCACCAGGAACGGCATCGGGACGGACACGGACGGACTGCTCCGGACCGGCGACGGAGAGAAGACGGTGGAGGCCAACTCCCTCTGGTACAACGCCCTCGCCACTCTCTCCGAGATCGAGACGCGGCTCGGCGATCCGGTCGAGGGCAGCCATCTCCTCAAGCAGGCGAAGAAGGTCCAGAAGTCCTTCCAGGATGTGTTCTGGAGCGAAGAGGCGGGGTATCTCGCCGACCGGGTCGGCGCCGAGACCGCCGAGGGACGGCGCGACCTGGCGCTCCGGCCGAACCAGCTGCTCGCCCTGAGCCTTCCCTTCTCGCCGCTGCCCAAGGCCAGGGCTGTCCGGGTGCTGGCGGCGGTGGAAGAGAAGCTGTACACACCCGTGGGCCTGCGCATGGTGCCGGAAGAAGGCACGGTCCAGTCGTGGCTCCTGGGTCCGTACCTGACCGCCCAGGTGCGGGTGAACGGCGCGGCCGGGAAGAAAAAGGCGCGGCAGGCCCTGGCGGCGCTGGAGCCCCGGCTGGCCGAAGCCGGAATCGGGTTGCTGTCGGAGGTCTACGACGCCGAGCCGAGCGCGCTCAGCGTGGCCGAGGTGCTGCGGGCGTACCTGGAGGATGTGCAGGGAGGGGCGGCGCCGAAGACGGTCCGCGGAGGCCGGATGTAGGGGTAGAGGTCGTCTGTCTACTCTGATCCCGTAATCGTGATGCCCTGGTTCGGGAAACGCCGGTCGAAGGAGTAGATTCGCTCGGCTCCCATTTCCCGAGCCTGGGCCCAAAGCAAAGCGTCTGTGATCGAATATCGTTTCGAGCCGCGGCAAAGATTGAGGGCTTCTACCACGCGAGCCTTTGGCAGGGTTGCGAGGATCAGATTGGACTTCTGAACGAGAGCAACGAGCGCATCGACCAGGGCAGAGCGTGGAACCTCGTAGAAGCTGGCAAGGACGTGGGCGGTTTCGAGCAGGGCGATCTCGCTGAGGACAAGCGGCTCCCCGGAATCGAGAATGCGAGCAGCTTGCTCCGCCATCTGCGGAGGATCGCCCGTCATGTAGCGAACGAGGACGCTGGTGTCGAGGAAGCCGGCCGAGCCGCCTTCCTTCATGACCTGTCCTTGCCGTTCCAGTCGTCGAGAGCAGCCTGAGACCAAGCCTGCTCGCGGAGCTTGGGCCACTCTTCCGGCGTAGCGGAGCGCCGCACATAGCCCGCGAGCACACCCTTGAGCGATTGCTGGTGATCCGGTGGAAAGAACCGGATCTCGACGTGATCGCCAACCAGGGTCTGGACCGCCATATAACCGGGCTCGATCCCCAGTGCCTCCCGGATGGGATCTTCGATGACGATCTGCCCCTTCGCTCCTACTTTGCTGGCCATAG
>JANOCF010000012.1:0-1572 GCA_031412055.1 Holophagales bacterium
CCGTAGCGCTCCAGGTAGTGCCGCCGGATGACCTCCGCGTCGGTGACCAGGACGCTGGGCAGGGCGCAGGCCAGGCGCTCGGAGAGCGCGTAGACGAAGCGGCCGACCGGACCCCACTTGGCGCGCCGCTTCTCGATCCCGTCGACATGGAGAGCGACGGGCGTCCCGCCCATGCGGAGCAGGGGGACGAAGATGGCGTTGGCCGAGTTGACGACCAGGGCCGCGTCGAATCCCTCCCGCGACGCGTGCAGGCAGGAGAGGAAGGTGTGGACGGGCGTGTCCAGGTACTTGGTCCGGATCGTGGGCAGGACCACCAGGTCGGCACCCTTCCAGCTCGTGAGCGACCGGGGGGTCGAGTGGGACCGGCAGTAGACGGTCACCTGGAACCCGCGTGCGACCAGCCGGACGGCCAGCTCCTCCATCAGCGTCTCGTAGCCGCCATAGCGGTTCGGGATGCCGCGGCTGCCGATCAGGGCGACTCTCAAAAGGGCATCCCCTGGACGTGGAACCAGCGGTCGATCTCAGCGGAAGGGACGGTCCGCCGGCTCTGGATGATCCGCCGCCGCCGGAGCACGTCCGCCCGGTTGCGCCAGAGCCAGGAGTAGGCGGGCAGGGACGAGCGCTCGCGCAGCAGCACGTAGCCGAGGGCCTGGGCGTCGCGGGCGAGGGTCGGGACGAGGGTGCGGACCAGGTTGCCGGCCGTCTGGTGGTAGAGACGGAGGAGGTAGCGGTTCTTGAGGGAGTGATAGTTCACGAGGGCCGGCATCTGGGAGCGTCGCTCGGGGAGGTTGAAGCGCCGGTGCTCGCACACGGCGGCGGGCTCGTAGAGCACCTCCCAGCCGCGCTCCCGCAGGCGGAAGCAGAGCTCGGCGTCCTCGCGGAAGGAGTGGAAGCGGGAGTCGAAGATCTCGCCCTCGACCGCGACGTCGTCCAGGGCCGAGCGCCGGAAGAGCGACGCCGCGCCCGTGGCGCCGAAGACCCGCTCGGGCGCGGAGAGCTGTCCGCGGTCCACCTCGCCCGACCCGCGGTCCAGGTGGCGCCAGGTGGAGGTGAGGCGCATGCCGCAGGCGTCGAGACGCGCGGGGCCGTCCTGAGACGGGCGGATCAGCCGGCCCGTGACTGCGCCGACTTTCAGGCCGGACTGCTCCATTCGGGCCAGGAGGCGAGTCACGTAGCCGGGAGACGGCCGGGCGTCGGCGTTCAGGGTGAGCACGAACGGGGCAGTGGTCCGGGAAATCGCGGCGTTCATCCCTCCGGCGAAGCCCAGGTTCTCGCCGAGCGGCACCGCCTGGAGAGGGATTCCGGCGGGCGCGTGCTCGCGGGCGGTCTCCAGGGAACGGTCCCGGCTGTCGTTGTCCACGAGCACGATCTCCAGGGGATGGTGGTCGAGACGGCCGATCGACTCCAGGCAGCCGGGCAGGTCCGGCGCGGAGTTCCAGGTGACCATGCAGACGGCTACATCCATCTGGGCCGTCTCCATCCGCTGAGCGTCCCCGCGAGCACCGCGAGCAGTCCGCGAAAGGCTTCTCCCCGGGAAGCTGCCCGCCGGGGACGCCTCAGCGGCAGCAGCAG
>JANOCF010000013.1:0-8850 GCA_031412055.1 Holophagales bacterium
GAGCGACGTCACCTTGCCGGGGACGACCGCTCCGACCTGGATCCGCGAGCGCGCCTCGGTGGCCCGCTTCTGCTGCTCCTCCTCCAGGATGGCGCGGCGCGACAGGACGATGTTGGGACGGGTACGCCCCTCTTCGAACTGCGTCACCTTGAAGGCCAGGCGCTGCTGCACGAACTGGGCAGGGTCTTCGACGTAGCGCAGGTCGAGCTGGGACAGCGGGCAGAAGGCCCGCATGCCCCGGATCTGCACTTCGGCGCCGCCCTTGTTGATCCCGCTGACGACGCCCTCGACGGGCAGCCCGTGCTGCCAGGCCATCTTGATCTCGGCTGCGGCTTCGGGGTTCTTGCCGCCGCCCCCGCTGCCGCTGCCGCCGCCTCCGGCCGCACGGCGCCGAAGCATCAGCGAGCCGGTGGCCGGATCGGTCGAGGCGACCGTAGCGTCGATCGAGTCGCCCACGTTGACGGTGACGTTCCCCTCGGCATCGCGGACCTGCGACGTCTCGAGGATGGCCTCGGACTTGGTGCCGAGGTCGACGAAGACCGTCTCTTCGCCGATGGAGAGGATCGTGCCGGTCACCTTGGCGCCGATCGCAGGATCCTCCCGCTTCTCCCCGACCTTCTGCTCGTACTCAGCGAGGGCCTGGGCGAAGTCCTTCATTTCTGTTTGCTGATCCGCCATGTCTCTCTCTCTTGTGGTCTGCCCGGAGCGGCGCCCCGGGCGGTGTTGGGGTGGTGAAAGGTATCACGCCGGTGCGGCGAGAAGTGTGCTATTGAACCTCGGGAGACCTTCCTGCGTAGGTTTATCGGGAGCGGCGCTCGCCCAGGGGGCGGCGGCGCGATAAGCTTCGAGGTACTGACGAAGAGACCCGGCCGGCTTCAAGCTCTTCCGGCGGCGCGGGAATGACCCGCGCGTCTCACGGCGTTCGTCCATCATGCGATGACCAAAACAACGAAAACACGCCTGGTATTCGCGCTTCCTCTCCTTTTTTCCACTCTTGTCGCCCTCGGGCAGGAGAGAGGAGCGGCGCCGCTCGCAGACTTTTTGGAAACCCATCTCGCGAATCGGGTCGAGGTCTCCTCTGGCAAGAGCCGTACCACCTTCGCTCCGTCCTTCTTCCCGTCCGGCGACCGCAAGGGGCGCGAGCTCGATTTGTGGGCCGGGGATGTGGACGGGGATGGTCTGGAGCGTATCACCCACCAAGTAGAAGGTGCAACGGGAGAGGGGGAACGGGACGAAACCTTTCTGCAGGATGTCCGCTGGCTGGCCGACGACACCCGCGAAGGGCGCGGCGTCGGCACCCGTGGCCTGGAGGAGTCGGCCCGCTACCTGGAGAAGCGCTTCCGCCAGACGGGGGTCGAGCCCGCAGGCGAGAACGGCACCTGGTTCCAGGAGTTCCAGGTACCCGTCGCCGTGGAGTCCAAGGCGGGCACGGCGATGTCGATTGACGGCGAGGCCGTGGCCCGGGCGGAGTTCGAACCGGCCTCCTTCTCCGCATCCGGGAAGGCCGAGGGGGAGATCGTGGCCGCGGGCTACGGCATCGCCGCCCCCGAGCTCGGGGTGGACGACTACAAGGAGATCGACGCCCGCGGCAAGATCGTGGTGGTCCGCCGCTTCACTCCGTCCGGCAAGCCGTTCGCGGACGAGGCCGCGGAGCGCCGGTACGGCGACCTCCGCTACAAGGCGTTCACCGCCCGCGAGCACGGAGCCCTGGGGCTGATCGTGGTGGATGCTCCGATGACCGTGGATGGCGCCGAAACCGAGGAGGTCCCGGCCGAGTCGCCGCTGCCCGCCCTGCGGCTCGACACGGACCTGACCGCGACCGCCGGGGACGCGGGCATCCCGGTGGTGACCCTCTCGCGCGGCGCCGGCAGCGCGCTGTTCCAGGGCCGGCATCGCGTCGTCCTCTCCGTCGATCTGGAGCACCGCTCCGAGACGGCGAGAAACGTAATCGGCGTGATCCGGGCCGGAGCCACGGACCGTCTCCCGGGCGCGGTCCTGATCGGAGCCCACTACGACCATGTGGGCCTGGGCGGATCCTCATCGCTCGCCCCCGATTCCCGGGAGGTCCACAACGGCGCCGACGACAACGCGTCCGGCACGGCGGCCCTCCTGGAGGTGGCGCGGAGGCTTGCAGACCGGCGCGGAGAGCTGAAGCGCGACGTCTATCTCGTGGCCTTCTCGGCCGAGGAGGTCGGCGTGCTCGGCTCCACGGCCTTCACCCGCCGCCCGACCGGCGGCCTGAAGATGGGAGACCTCGTCGCCATGCTGAACATGGACATGGTGGGCCGGCTGCGCGGCAACGACCTGTCCGTGCTCGGAGCCGAGTCCGCGCAGGAGTGGAACGATCTCGTGCCGCCGATCTGCGAGCGCGCGGGTCTCGCCTGCTCGCTGGGAGGAGACGGCTACGGCCCTTCGGACCAGTATCCGTTCTACGGGGCGGGCGTGCCCGTCCTCCACTTCTTCACGGGCGTCCACGAGGACTATCACAAACCCTCGGACGACGCGGACAAGATCAACGGCGAAGGAGGCGCGCGGATCGCCGCGCTGGTGGCGGACGTGGCGCGGGGGCTGGCCAGCCGGCCGGCCCGTCTCGCCTACAAGAGCCTGCCGGCGCCCATTCCCCGGGGTGATACCCGATCCCAGGGAGCCTCGCTCGGAACCGTCCCCGACTACGCGGGCGACGGCCGTCCCGGCGTCCTCCTCTCGGGAGTGCGCGCCGGGAGCGCGGCGGAGAAGGGCGGGCTCCAGCGAGGAGACCTGCTCGTGGAGCTGTCCGGCACTCCCATCCGCGACATCAACGACTTCATGTATGTATTGCGCCGGTCGAAGCCGGGCGAGACGGCGAGCGTGGTGGTGTTGCGCGGGGATGAGCGCCGCTCGTTGCAGGTGACCTTCGACGTCAGCCGCGGTATGCGATAAGGAGGAGAACTCATGAAGAACATCCTGCTCACCTGTGTCATGGCCGCGCTGGCCGCAATCATAGTGCTGCTTCTGCCCGGGATCGGCCAGGCCTCGGAGGCCACCGAAGCCCGGGCCGAGTGGGCCCGGTTCCTCGACGAGTTCCCCGCCACCAAGGGGAAGTCCAGCGAGAGCGAGCGCCTGAAGACCCTGTACGAGCGCGAGTGGGACTATGGGCTCAAGGAGTCCCCCGAGATGTCCACCTACCTGGGCATCCCGGGCCGGAACCACCTCTGGAGCGACATTTCACTCGCCGCCCTGAAGGCCCGCCGGGCGCTCGATCCCAAGCTGCTGGCCGCAGTCGAGTCGATCGACCGCGCGAAGCTGGAGGCGAAAGACCGGATTCACTACGACCTCTTCGTCCGCCAGCTCCGCAGCGGCATGGAAGGGGACCGTTTCCCGGGCGAGTACCTGATGATCAACCAGATGTGGGGCCTGCAGCAGAGCGTGCCGTCGCTCCTCGTCCAGATGCCGGCCGCCACCGTGGAGGATTACGAAAACATCCTCGCCCGCCTGCGCGGCGTGCCCACCCTGGTGGACCACACGATCGAGCGGCTGGAGAAGGGGCTGGCGTCCGGAGTCACGCCGCCGCGCATCACCCTGCGGGACGTGCCGGACCAGGTGAAGAGCCTGATCCCGGAAGACCCCATGCAGAGCGCGCTGCTCAAGCCGTTCACCCAGTTTTCCGAGAGCACCGGAGGCATTGCGGCCCCGGACCGGGAGCGCCTCACCCGCGAGGCGCTGAAGGCCTACCAGGAGCAGGCGATGCCCGCGCTGCGCAAGCTCCACCGCTACCTGGCGCAGACCTATGTCCCGGGCTCGCGGGAGTCGATCGCCGCGAGCGACCTGCCCGACGGCAAGGCCTGGTACGCCTACATGGCCAAGCAGTACACCACCACCGACCTGACCCCGGAACAGATCCACGAGCTCGGCCTCTCCGAGGTGAAGCGCATCCGCCAGGAGATGGACACGGTCATCGCCTCCACCGGGTTCAAGGGGAGCTTCGAGGAGTTTCTGGTGTTCCTGCGCACCGACCCGAAGTTCTTCTACGACAAGCCCGAGGAGCTGGTGGCCGGCTACCGCGACGTGGCCAAGCGCGCCGATCCCGAGCTGGTGAAGCTCTTCGGCCGTCTGCCGCAGCTCCCCTACGGGGTGATCCCGATCCCGTCCTACGCCGAGAAGTCCCAGACCACGGCCTACTACGACGGCGGTACGCTGGAGGCGGGGCGACCGGGCTACTACTACGTCAACACCTACGACCTGAAGTCGAGGCCGAAGTGGGAGATGGAGGCGCTCACGCTGCACGAGGCCGTGCCGGGGCACCACCTGCAGGTCTCCCTCGCCCAGGAGATGAAGGATGTCCCCGAGTGGCGCAAGTTCGACGGCTACACCGCCTTCGTCGAGGGCTGGGCGCTCTACGCCGAGAGCCTGGGCGAGGAGATGGGCTTCTACAAGGACCCCTACTCCAAGTTCGGCCAGCTCACCTACGAGATGTGGCGGGCGGTCCGGCTGGTGGTGGACACGGGCATGCACGCCAAGGGGTGGACGCGCGAGCAGGCGATCGACTACTTCAAGAAGAACGCGGGCAAGACCGAGCACGACATCGTCGTGGAGATCGACCGCTACATCGTGACTCCGGGCCAGGCGCTGGCCTACAAGATCGGCGAGCTGAAGATCAAGGAGCTTCGCGCCTTTGCCGAGAAGGAGCTGGGGGCGAAGTTCGACGTCCGCGCCTTCCACGACAAGGTGCTGGGCGACGGCGCCCTGCCGCTGGACGTCCTGGAAGCCGGAGTGCGGGAGTGGGTAGGGCAGCGCAAGGCGGCGCTGGCGCGTCCCGCGAGCTAGGCAAAAAGGACCTAAGGGACATAAAGGACCTAAGGGACATAAGCGACGGTGTCCCTGAAGTCCTTTAGGTCTTTTATGTCCTTTAAGTCCTTTTCCTCTACTCCTTCACATACGGCGTGAGCAGCGCGTCCCAGCTCTTCGACATGCGCTGGTACTCGCCGGGGCAGCGCTGGGCGCGGTCGGCGGGCAGGGTCTCGTCCTCGACCAGGTACTCGTAGTCCTCGGGGTTCTTGCCGTAGATCCAGCAGAGGATGTTGTAGAAGCGCTGGTCGTCCAGGGAGTGCTCGTCCCAGAAGGAGAGGTCCTCGATCTCGGTCTCCTCGTCGCTGAGGAACGAGTTGGCGCCGTCGATGGCCGCGTCCTCTCCCTCGTCGCCGCCTTCGAGCAGGATCATCGTCGCGAGCTGATCCACCGCGTCCTCTTCCCTGCCGGTGACCGGCAGGTCGTAGAGGTCGATCAGGGCGTGCCCCAGCTCGTGGTAGAGGGTAAACATCAGGGCGTTGGCCACGGCCGTGCCGGCTTCCTCGGCCTCCTTGTCGGTCTGGTCCTCGGTGAAGTACACCCCGGCGAGATCCTCGATCATCTCGTAGCAGAGGGAGATCTCCCGCGTCTCGGGATCGTAGAAGGCGTTCACCTCGCCGCACTCGCGGAGCACCACGGGCACGTCCGCGGGGAGGGTGAAGACGCCGTTGAGCTCCGCCACCGTGGCCTCGAGCAGTTGGGTCTCCTTGAAGACCTCTTCCCACTCCTGGTACTCGGCGCCGCTGCGCCTGGCGTAGATCACCTGGAAGTCGCCGGAGTCCCTGGCCTGCTTCGATGCGGCGGCCGATCCGCCCGATTTCTTGGCAGCTGCCCGGATAAGCCTCGCGCGTGACCGCACGCCCTGCTCCCCGGCCTGCTCCCCGGCCTCCTCCCCGGCCAATACCGCCTCGTCGACGGCCACCGGTTCCGCCGCACAGCCAGCCATCAGAAGCGCCGCCAGGGCAAGGCACGGCAGAGACACGTTCACCATTCGAATTCTCCTCGACCGACTTGGAAAGAGAGGCAGGGAGCGTCGCAGAAGGGGCTCTACCTGTCAAGCGGCGTCCGGCCGCTGTAAACTGCCGCGCCGAAGACAGGAGATGCCTTATGAAGGTCGCGCCCGTTCGCCTGGAAGGCAGGACCATCGATCTCGAACCGCTCTCGCCGGACCACGTCCCGGGTCTGTGGCCGCACGCCGGCCCCGAGGTCTTCCACTGGCTGGCCGACCTGCCGCGCGACGGCAGCTACGAGGCGTTCCGGGACTGGATCGCCGACGTGATGCGCAAGCCTGCCTCTATCCCGTTCGCCATGGTCCTCACCGGCACCCGCGAGCCCGCGGGCGTGTCGGGATACCTGGAGATCCGCCCCGAGCATCGCGGTCTCGAGATCGGCCGCACCTGGATCGGCAAGGCCCACCAGGGGAGCCGGGTCAACCCCGAGAGCAAGTACCTCCTCTTCCGCCACGCCTTCGAGACCCTGGGCGTCCTCCGCGTCCAGCTCAAAACCGACCTGCTCAACCTCCACAGCCAGCGCGCCATCGAGAAGCTCGGCGCGGTCCGCGAAGGGGTCCTCCGGCAGTACCAGGTCCGCAGCAACGGCGTGGTCCGCGACACCGTGATGTACAGCGTTCTCGCCGAAGAGTGGCCGGAGCTGAAGGCCCGGCTGGAGGCACGGCTCGCGGAGTAGACTGCCTCCATGGGGCCATCGAGGGGACCATCAAGGAAAATAATCCGGCTCGCGGCGCGGTGGGCCTCGGTCCCGATCGGGATCGGCGGGATCACCTTTCTCACCCTGGCCGCCGATGCCAATGCGATCACCGCCGGATTCCTCTACCTCCCCGTGGTCCTCGGCCTCGCCACCTGGAGCGGCTGGGCCGTCGGGGCGGCGGCGTCCGTGGCCGCGACGCTCTGCCTGAACTACTTCTTCCTCCCGCCCGTCGGGACCTTCCACATCGAGGATCCCTCGAACTGGGTGGCTCTCGGCTGCTTCCTGGCCTCCTCGACCCTGGTCAGCCATCTCATGACCCGCACCCGCCGGGAGGCCGAAGCAGCGCGGGGCCGCCAAGGGGAGCTGGAGGTGCTGCACGAGCTTTCCTTCGGCCTGTTCACCTCGGCGCACCGGCCGGGAGCCCTGGGCGAGGCCGCGGCCCGGACCCTGCGGGCGATCGGCGCGAGCTCGGGCTCCCTGGTGCTCGACGGCACGCTCGTCGACGCCGCCCGGGAGGGCTCCGGGATCGTGAAGAGCGAGGGCACCAGCTACATCCCTCTCCAGGTCGGCGGGCATGTCAGCGGCGTCCTGGTGGCGCGGGAGCCCACGGCCTCGCTGGCGGTGCTGGACCCGGCCGTGCGCCTGCTGGCGCTGGCCATCGAGCGCGAGCGGCTGCTGCGGGAGACGGCCCACCTGGAGGCCGTGCGGGAGAGCGACACCTTGAAAACCGCGCTGCTGCGGGCGGTCTCCCACGACCTTCGCACCCCGCTGACCTCCATGCGCCTGGAGATCGAGAGCCTGGAGCCGAAGCTCGCGGACCGCCCCGACGCCCTCGCCAGCCTGCGCGGACTCTCTCTCCAGCAGGAACGGCTGACTCGCCGGATCGACAACCTCCTGGCCCTGGCGCGCCTGGAAGCGGGAGTCGCCCGGCCTCATCCGGAGCCGACGCCCGCCGGCAGCCTGTTCCGTTCCGCGCGGGAGAGCCTGGCCCTGATCCTCGACGGCCGGGCGCTGGAGGTCCGGGCCTCGCCGCGGTGTCCCGATCTCTGGATCGATCCCTCGCTGATGCTGGAGGTGCTGGTCAACCTGCTGGAGAACGCGGCGCGGGCAGCTCCGCCCGACCGGCCCCTGGAGCTCTCGGCCGAGCCGGGTTCCGAAGGCCGGGTCCGCATCGAGGTCCGGGACCGCGGCCCCGGCATGCCAGGCGCTCTCCAGGGCGGCGGCCTCGGGCTCCACATCGCGCGCAGCCTGGCCGAGACGAACGGCGGCTCCCTCGACCTGCTCGAACGGCCCGGAGGCGGAACGATCGCCCGGCTGGACCTGCCCGCGGCTCTGGAGCCGGAGGAGATTGGATGATTCGAACGACCCCCTTGATCCTGGTGATCGACGACGACTCCGCGATTCGGCAGAGCCTGACCCGGGAGCTGGCCCTGGCCGGCTACGAGACCCTGGCCGCCGCCGACGGAGTGGAGGGGCGTGAGCTGTTCGAGCATCACCAGCCCGACCTGGTCGTCACCGACCTCGCCATGCCCCGGGCCGATGGGTTCGCCGTGATCTCGGCGGTCCGGCGGACCGACCGCACGCCGGTCCTGGTGCTGTCCGTCCGCGGCGAGGAGGAAGACAAGGTCCGCGCTCTCGACCTGGGAGCGGACGACTACGTGACCAAGCCGTTCTCCCTGCGCGAGCTGCTGGCCCGGGTGCGCTCGCAGCTCCGGCGCGGCGGTGTGGCAGCGCCGGAAGTCCTGCGCTTTCCAGACCTGGTGATCGATCGCGCCCGCCGTACCGTAGTCCAAGGGGAGCGCGAGATCCGGCTCACCCCGACCGAGCTGGCCATCCTGGAGCTGCTGGCGAGCCACGCCGGCAAGCCCGTGACCCTGCGCCAGATCGTGGCCACGGTCTGGAAGGGCGCACCCGCCACCACCACCGATACGGTCCGCGTCCACGTGGGATCGCTCCGCCGCAAGCTGGAGCCCGATCCGGCCACGCCCCGCTACATCGGCACCGAGCCCTGGGTGGGCTACCGCTTCCTCGCCGAGCCCGTCGACGCGTAGCAGCGGTCCGTACACGTTGGGGAACGTCTCCCCAACGTGTACGAGGGTTGTGTCGCGTTGCGGAGGCGCGCCACGCGCGGGTGCAACGCGGGTACACGATGGGGAGCGTCTCCCCAACGTGGACGCAACGCGTCCCCTCGCGTGGCCTGTCCCTCCGCCAGGATACGAGGCCGGTTCACGTTGGGGAGACGCTCCCCAAACCTTTAGACATTCTTCCGGTCGCCTTCCGGACTTCTTTCGCACCTCGGGGCGAAACTGCCTTCCGTGA
>JANOCF010000014.1:0-2952 GCA_031412055.1 Holophagales bacterium
CTTCGAGCTGCTGGCGCAGATCCAGCTCCGGCGCCAGCTCGGCCACGGCGGCCTGGCGCTCGGCGATCTCCGGGGGAGGAGCCGGATGGAGCAGCCAGCTTGCGAGCGCGTTCCGGCCGGTCGGCGCGTGGGCCGTGCCGAGGAGCTGGAGCAGGGAGGCACGGCCGAAGAGGTCGAGGTCGCGCACCAGGGGTGACTCCTCGGCGAGCTTCGGCGGAGCAGGCTCGGGGAGAACCTTCCAGTCGCGGGCGATCCGGAGCAGGGCCTCGTCGTTGATCCGCATCAGGTCGGCGGCTCTTCGCTGGCGGAGGATGGCGCGGTCGTGCGCGGGCAGGATTCCCAGGAAGACGACCAGGAAGGCGATGGCTCCGATCCACGATTCGGCCGGCGGATCGCCGGCGTTGGCGAGCAACCAGAGCAGGCAGCCGGCGAAGCCCAGGAAGAGGACTCCGCGGGCGATGGAAAACCGGATCGAGGTCCGGGCGAGGCGCCGCTCCTCCTGTTGAAAGGAGTCGCGGCGCTGCCGGTAGATCTCTTCGCAAGGGCGCATGCGCCCGTTACTCGACCGTGACGCTCTTGGCGAGGTTGCGGGGCTGGTCCACGTCCGCTCCGCGTCGGAGGCCGGTGAAGTAGGCCAGGAGCTGCAGCGGGATGACGTTGACGATCGGCTGGAGCAGCGGCGAGACCGAGGGGACCTCGATGATCTCGTCGCAGACTCCGCCGAGCTCCTCGGGGTCGCGGTCGGTGAGGGCGATGACAACGCCGTCCCGGGCCTTGACCTCCTGCAGGTTGCTCTTCACCTTCTCAAACACCGTGTCCTTGCCCGTGGCGATGGCCACCACCGGCATCTCGTTGTCGATCAGGGCGATGGGACCGTGCTTCATCTCGCCCGCGGGGTAGCCCTCGGCGTGGATGTAGGAGATCTCCTTGAGCTTCAGCGCCCCTTCGAGCGCGATCGGGTAGTTGATGCCGCGGCCGAGGTAGAGGAAGTTCTCGGACCGGAAGTACTTCCGGGCCAGCTCCGCCATGGGCTTCTCCTGCTGGGCGATGACGTCGTTGACCGCCTGCGGCAGGCGGGCGAGATCGTCCAGGTACTGTCTCTCCAGCTTGCCGTTGCGGATCTGGCGCAGGTAGAGGGCCAGCAGGTAGAGGGCCACGAGCTGGGTGGTGAACGCCTTGGTGGAGGCGACGCCGATCTCGGGGCCGGCGTGGGTGTAGATGACTCCCTCGCTGACCCGGGTTGCCTGGCTGCCCTGCACGTTGCAGACGGTGAACAGGTTGGCGCCGGCCTCGCGCGCGGCCTCCATGGCCGAGAGGGTGTCCGCGGTCTCTCCCGACTGGGAGATGCCCACGGCCAGCACCTTGCCGGTGACGATCGGCTTGCGGTAGCGGTACTCGGAGCCGTAGTCGACCTCGACCGGCAGGCGCGCGAGCTCCTCGATGAGGAACTTGCCCACCAGCGCGGAGTGCCAGGAGGTGCCGCATGCCAGCATGTGGATGCGCTCGACACTGCGCAGCTCCTCCTCGGACATCTTGATGGTGTCGAAGATGATCTCGGCTCTCTCGAAGTCCACGCGGCCGGCGAAGGTGTCCTGCACGGCCTGGGTCTGCTCGTGGATCTCCTTGAGCATGAAGTGCTTGTAGCCGCCCTTCTCCGCCTGGATGGGGTCCCAGTTCAGGCGCTGGACGGGCCGGTCCACCTTGTTGCCCTGGCGGTCCCAGATCTCGACGCCCTTGCGCATGAGCAGCGCCAGGTCGCCGTTTTCCAGGAAGATCACGTCCTTGGTGTGGGCGAGCAGGGCCGACGGGTCGGAGGCCAGGAACTGCTCCCCTTTGCAGAGGCCGATGACCAGCGGCGGCCCCTGCCGGGCGGCCACGATCTCCTGGTCCTCGGACTCGGTGGTCACGGCCGCAAAGGCGTACATGCCTTCCAGCTCGCGGCAGGCCTTGGCCACGGCGCGGCGCAGGTCGCCTGCGACCTCAGGAGCGTCGAGGTAGGAGGAGATCAGGTTGGCCACGACCTCGGTGTCGGTGTCGGAGGTGAAGGTCCAGCCCTCGGAGATCAACCGCTTCTTGAGCGGCAGGAAGTTTTCGATGATGCCGTTGTGGATCAGGGCGACGCGCTTCCGCGAGTCCACCATGGGGTGGGCGTTGCGCTCGCTCGGCGGCCCGTGCGTGGCCCAGCGGGTGTGGCCGAGGCCGTAGAGGCCGGCCAGCGGCTGCTTCTCGAGCTTTTCCTTGAGGCGGTCGAGCTTGCCCTCGGCCTTGCAGGTCTGGAACTCGCCGTCCAGGACGGCGACGACGCCGGCCGAGTCATAGCCGCGGTACTCAAGCCGCCGCAGGCCGTCCATCAGGAGGGGCACGACCTCGCGGCTGCCCACGTATCCGACGATTCCGCACATGGTTCTAGGTTTCCTCTCGTCTTTCAGGCTTGCGCCGGGCCCGGAGTCCTCCGGCCCGGCCTTCGAGGTTCTTCTGCCGTACCCGGCCCACGGCCAGCGACCCGGCGGGCACGTCCTTGGTGATGACGGACCCCGCTGCGGTCATCGCCCCTTCGCCGACCCGGACCGGCGCGACCAGCATGGTGTCGCTGCCGATGAAAGCGCCCGCTCCGATCTCGGTCGGGTGCTTGCGCGTCCCGTCGTAGTTGCAGGTGACGACCCCGGCGCCGAGGTTCGCTCCCTCGCCGATCGTGGCGTCGCCCACGTACGCGAGATGGCCGACCTTGCTCCCCGGCCCGAGCTCGGAGTTTTTCACCTCGACGAAGTTACCCACTCGGGCACCTTCTAGCAAGCGGGATGCCGGGCGCAGCCGGGCGAACGGTCCGACCCGGCAGCCGTTCCCCACCGCGGCACCGTCGAGCACGCTGTAGGGCTCGTTGGTCACGTCCTTGCCGAGGGTGCTGTCGTTGTTCCAGGCTCCCTGGCGGAGGGTGCAGCCCTCGCCGACCAC
>JANOCF010000015.1:0-2846 GCA_031412055.1 Holophagales bacterium
CTGGGCGAGATGAACCCGCTGCAGCTCCGGGAGACCACCATGGCCACGGAGACCCGCCGTCTCGTCCAGCTCACCGTCGACAGCGACAATCCGCCCGACGCCCTCATCGACATGCTCCTCGCCAAGGGCCGCGCCGGCGACCGCAAGGAGTGGCTGATGCTGACCGGCGACAAGGCCGACGTGGAGGTATAGCCCGTGGCCCGGACCCGATCGCGCTCCTCCTCCTCCACCCCGCCGATCCTCCCGTTCGCGGAGACCGAGAAGCAGTCGCTCGCGCAGTTCACGGAGAAGGCGTACCGCGACTACTCGATGTACGTCATCCTCGACCGGGCGCTGCCGCACCTCGCGGACGGCTTGAAGCCCGTGCAGCGGCGGATCGTCTTCGCCATGTCCGAGCTCGGCCTCGGACCCAACGCCAAGCACAAGAAGTCGGCCCGCACGGTGGGCGACGTGCTCGGCAAGTACCACCCGCACGGCGACGTGGCCTGCTACGAGGCCATGGTGCTCATGGCGCAGCCGTTCAGCGTCCGCTATCCGCTGGTGGACGGCCAGGGCAACTGGGGCTCGCAGGACGACCCCAAGTCGTTCGCGGCCATGCGCTACACCGAGGCGCGGCTCACCCCGTTCGCCCAGGTCCTCCTCTCCGAGCTGGGCCAGGGCACGGTCGACTGGGGTCCCAACTTCGACGGCACCCTCGACGAGCCCAGGCTCCTGCCGGCCCGTCTCCCGCACGTCCTGCTGAACGGCGCGTCGGGCATTGCGGTAGGCATGGCCACCGACATCCCGCCGCACAACGTGGGCGAGGTGGTCGGCGCGTGCATCCGCCTCCTGGACGATCCCAAGACGTCCGAGGAGGAGATCCTGGAGGAGGTCCAGGGACCCGACTTCCCGACGACGGCCGAGATCATCACCCCCCGGGCCGAGATCCGGAAGCTCTACGAGACCGGCTCGGGCTCCATCCGCATGCGCGCCTCCTACGAGATGGAGGACGGCGACATCCTGGTCACGGCGTTGCCCTATCAGGTCTCGGGGAGCAAGATCCTGGCGCAGATCGCGCAGCAGATGCAGGCCAAGAAGCTGCCCATGGTCGAGGACCTGCGGGACGAGTCCGACCACGAGAACCCGACGCGGCTGGTGATCACCCCGCGCTCGAACCGGGTGGATGTCGAGGGGCTGATGGCCCATCTCTTCGCCACCACGGACCTGGAGCGCACCTATCGGGTGAACCTGACCATGATCGGCCTCGAAGGCAAGCCGCGGCAGTACAACCTGCTCGACCTCCTCCGCGAGTGGGTCGACTTCCGCGTCGAGACGGTGCGGAAGCGGCTGCGCTTCCGTTACGACAAGGTCCTGCAGCGCATCCACATCCTCGACGGCTACCTGGCCGCCTTTCTGAACATCGACGAGGTGATCCGGATCATCCGCGCGGAGGAAGAGCCCAAG
The DNA here is from genome assembly GCA_031412055.1 of Holophagales bacterium. Classification (GTDB taxonomy): domain Bacteria; phylum Acidobacteriota; class Thermoanaerobaculia; order Multivoradales; family UBA5704; genus DATMER01. The sequence goes on from JANOCF010000015.1 coordinate 1,444, forward strand.
CCGGTGCTGATGTCCACGTTCCGCCTGACGGACATCCAGGCCGAGGCGATCCTGGAGCTGAAGCTGCGCCACATCGCCCGCCTGGAGGAGATGAAGATCCGGGGCGAGCAGGCGGAGCTGGTCAAGGAGCGGGACGCGCTGGAGAAGATCCTCAGCTCGGAGAAGCTCCTCCGCCGCAAGGTGAAAGAGGAGCTGATCGAGGACGCCAAGACCTACGGCGATCCCCGCCGCTCGCCCATCGTGGAGCGCGGTGCCGCCAAGGCCATGGACGAGTCGGCGCTGATCCCAACCGAGCCGGTGACCGTGGTCCTCTCCGAAAAGGGCTGGGTCCGGCAGGGCAAGGGTCACGAGATCGACCCCAAGGAGCTCTCCTACAAGGCGGGAGACGCCTTCCTGCAGGCTGTACGCGGCCGCAGCAACCAGCAGGTGGTCTTCCTGGACACGACCGGCCGCACCTACTCCACGGCGGCGCACGGTCTTCCGTCGGCGCGAGGCCAGGGCGAGCCGCTGTCGAGCCAGTTCACCCCGCCGCCGGGAGCGACCTTCGTGAGCGTGATGATCGGTCCCGAGGAGGATCAGTACATCCTGGCCTCCAGCGCGGGCTACGGGTTCATCGTGAATCTCGGCGAGTTGCACAGCCGCAACCGCGCGGGCAAGGCGGCCCTGACCGTCCCCTCCGGATCGACCCCGATCCTGCCGCAGAAGGTGAACAACCTGGAGACCGACCTCCTCGCCGCCGCCACGGACGGCGGCCGGCTGTTGATCTTCCCGCTCAACGAGTTGCCGATCCTGTCCAAGGGCAAGGGGGTGAAGATCGTGAGCCTCCCGGCCAGCAAGGGAGATTCCCTGGTCGCCGTGACCCCTCTGCCTCCGGGCGCGCACCTGATCGTCCACGCGGGCCAGCGCTACCTGAACCTGAAGCCCTCCGACTGGGCCGAGTTCACCGGCAACCGGGCGCTGCGGGGAGGCACGCTGCCGCGAGGGTTCCAGAAGGTGGTCAGGTTGGAGGTGGGGTAAGATTCCCGCTTTGACCGCAATCCTCGGATAGCCCGCCTCCACCGCTCGCCCTACTCTCTTCCTGTAGCCCGGCGCCTGATGCTCCGGGTTCTCGCAGGGAGGTGAGCGTCATGATTCCTTTCCGTGTGGTCGGCATCCCCGAAGACGTGGCCCGGCAGGCCCGGACCGAGATGAAGTCGCCGCAGTACGGGCATCCCGCTCACAGCGCGGTCGCCAAAGGCTACGGACCCTGCCGATCCTGCCTTGGCCAGTTCAAGGTGGGACAGGAGGAGCGGCTCCTCTTCACCTACAACCCGTTCGCGGGACTGGACCCCTATCCGTCCCCCGGGCCGATCTTCATCCACCAGGAGACGTGCCCGGCGTACGGCGGCGCGGCCTTCCCGCCG
>JANOCF010000016.1:0-2965 GCA_031412055.1 Holophagales bacterium
GCTCCGTTTGCTGCGACTCACGCTCCAGTCGCAGCAGCGGGAGGGTGAGTCGCAGCGGCTGGAGGGCAGGAGAGGGGTTCCGGAATGAGCGCCGCCTCTCGCGGGGCTTCAGACTCTCCCCGCTTGCCGCGACGCGTCATCTCCTCTTGACGCGCTTTGCCGCACTGCGGTATATTCTCCGTCGGAATGCGGCAGTTCTTTTGCAGCCGTCTGTTCCTGGACCTATGGATGGAGGCACGACACCAATGATCCGGCTCATCAAGCGGTACGAAAGTCGAAAGCTCTACGACACCGAGGAGAGCCGTTACGTCTCCCTCGAAGAGATTGCGGGCTGGGTGCGGCAGGGGCAGGAGGTGCGGGTGCAGGACAACGCGACCGGCTCCGACGTCACATCCCAGACGCTGACCCAGATCATCCTCGACGAGGGACGGCGCGGTACGTCCTTCATTCCCAGCGAGCTGCTGCACGATCTCGTCCGGATGGGCGAGAAGGCCGTGAGCAGCGGCTTCGAGCAGGTGCAGAGCGGCGTCGACCGGCTGGTCCAGGCTTCCATCGACCGGCTGGCACCGGTGCGCCGGGTGCGGGAAGAGATGACCAGCCTGCGGGCGCGTCTCGAGCAGCTCGAGACGTCCCTGGCCGACCTGGAGCAGGAGCCTGCCGCGGCCGGAAACCACAAAGCCGCCCCCTTGGGGCGTGAGGAGAAAGTCGGATGAACGACGCGACTTCCACGACCGCCGCCGGTTTCGCCGCCGGGGTCGGACGCGAGATCTTCAATGCCGGCCGCACCCTGCTGCGCGCGGGCATCGGCGCCGTCGTCGAGGCGGACGAGGCCAGCCAGCGGCTGTTCGACCGTCTCGTCGAGCGTGGACGGCCCCTGGACGAGCGCCAGCGCAAGGCCGCCGAAGCCTTCACGGACCGCGCCAACGGCGCCATGCGCGAGGCCGGCCAGCTCTTCCAGGACACGGTCGAGTATGAGGCCCGGCAGGTCCTCAAGAAGTTCGGCGTGCTCACGCGCGACGACCTCAGAACCATGTCCGCCCGCCTGGACCTCCTGGAGAGGCATATCGACGACTACGCGGCGGCCCGCGCGATGCCTGAGAGAACCGAGAGAATCATCATCACTCCCGACGAAGCGAGGTGAAGCATGAGCGACGCGACGAAGAACCTGCAGGACGAGCTGAGAGAGTCTGCCCACCGCATCTGGCTTGCCGGCCTCGGAGCCCTGTCTTCGGCCGGGGAAGAAGGCACCAAGATGTTCGACCGTCTCGTCGACCGCGGCCGCGACTATGAGACCAAGGGGCGCGACGAGGCCCGCAAGCAGTTCGAGGGCGCGAAGAGCACCACGGACGAGCTCTGGAACACGTGGAGCGGCAAGCTCGACGAGGCCGTGACCGGCGCCCTCAACCGGATGGGCGTGCCCAGCCGCGACGAGATCCGCACCCTCACGCAGCGGGTCGAGGAGCTCAACGCCAAGGTCGAGATGCTCAAGCCGCGGGTGACGCCCGCCGCGACGGCTTCAACCACGGCAACGGCCACCAGCCCGCTGGTGACTCCGGACGGCGACCCGATCGGCGGCACCCTCGGTGGAACCCCGGTCACCCCGGGCACCACCGCGCCGACGCTGGACCAGAACGACCCGTCCAAGATCATCGCCTGAGGCGCCTGAGGAAGACCCCTTCCAGGCGAAGGAGCGCGCATGCCCATCAGCGTCAACCCGGGGGATCTCGCCAGCCCCACTGCGAAAGTCGGGCTGGCTCTCGCCGGCGGAGGACCGGAGGGCGCCATCTATGAGATCGGCGTCCTCCGCGCCCTCGACGAAGTTCTGGAAGGCGTCGACCTCACCAATCTCCACGTCTACGTGGGGGTGAGCTCCGGCGCCTTCATCAACGCCAACCTCGCCAACAACATCACGACGGCGCAGATGTGCCGCGCCATCGTCTCCCAGGAGCCAGGCGAGCATCCGTTCGTCCCGGAGACGTTCCTGACCCCCGCTGTGGGTGAGATCGTCAAGCGCGGCCTGATGGTTCCGAAGCTGCTCGCCGAGGCCCTGCGGGACTACGTCACCCACTTCCGCGAGCGCACGCTCTTCGACTCCCTGCTGCACCTGTCGCGCGCGCTCCCCGTGGGGGTGTTCGACAACGCGCCGATCCGGGAGTACCTGGAGAAGATCTACAACATCAAGGGGCGGACGGACGACTTCCGTCTGCTAGGCAAGCACATGGTGGTGGTCGCGGCCGATCTCGACTCGGGCCAGGCGGTGCGCTTCGGCGAGCCGGGGTTCGACCACGTTCCGATCTCCAAGGCCGTCCAGGCGAGCGGCGCTCTTCCCGGCCTCTACCCGCCGGTGGAGATCGACGGCCGGTACTACGTCGACGGGATCCTTCTCAAGACGCTGCACGCCTCCGTCGCCCTGGAGGCTGGGGCCAACCTGGTCCTCTGCATCAACCCGATCGTCCCGGTGGACACGGTGCGCGCCGTGGAGGCCGGAATCATGAGGCGAGGCAACCTCCTGTACCGCGGGCTGCCCACGGTGATGTCGCAGACGTTCCGCACCGTGATCCACTCGCGTCTCGAGGTCGGCATGGCCGCCTACGAGACCAAGTTCAAGGACGCGGACGTCGTGCTCATCGAGCCCGAGCGGGACGACTACCTGATGTTCTTCACCAACATCTTCGGCTTCGCCGAGCGCCGGAAGGTGGCGGAGCACGCCTACAACTCGACCCGGCGCTACCTGCTGCAGAACGCCGACCGCCTGGAACCGGTCTTCGCCCGCCACGGCATCCGGCTCCGGCGGGAGGTGCTGGCGCAGGAGCGCCACCTCTGGACCGGGGTCGGGATCGAGGAGAAGAGCAGCTCCCGTAACACCACTGTCCGCCAGCTCGACGACGTGCTCTCCCGGCTGGAGAAGCTGGTGCAGCGCCGGCTGGAGGAGAACCCCTCCGTCTCCTGAAGCGAGTCCCGGTCG
>JANOCF010000017.1:0-3679 GCA_031412055.1 Holophagales bacterium
GAGACGCCGTACGGCGACACCGGCCGCGCCGGGTGCTGCTCGTCGGCCGGGAAGTAGTCCTGCTCGCCATAGATGGCCCCGCCCGTGGAGGCAAAGAGAATCTGCTTGACCCCGCCGCGCCGGGCTGCCTCCGCCAGGTTCAAGCTGCCCAGGATGTTCACCTCGGCGTCGAAGGCCGGGTTCTCCACCGAGCGCCGCACGTCCATCTGCGCCGCGTGATGGACTAGGATGTCCACCCCGCCTTCCCGCACCAGGGCCGCGGCTTCAGGCGAGCGGATGTCCAGGACGTGCAGCTCGACCCCCTCGGGGACGTTCTCCTTTCGCCCGCCGGAAAGATCGTCGATGATCAACACCCGGTCCCCGCGGGACAGGAAGGCGTCGGCGAGATGGGAGCCGATAAAACCGGCCCCTCCGGTAATGCACACAGTCTGTCTGGTGTTCGCGTTCGTCATGGTGCCGACCTCGAAGCAAGAATCGGGCCGCCGGTGGGCGTGGACTTGTAGATGCGGAGGTCGCCCAGGTTCTCGGCCAGGTAGAGAGACGGGATGGACGCGGCCCGCCGGATGTCCTCTGCGGCCCGCTCATTGCCCTCCAGCACGGCAATGCGCGCCTCGCTCCAGTCCCTGGGCCGCCACAGCCGGTCGGTGGAGACGCTGCGGACCGTAATTCCCCAGATGGGTTTCTTCTCCCCGCGCTCCCAGCGGACCATGTTCGCGTGGAAGACCGCCGGCCACACGCGCCAGTAGCCGCCCAGCAGGTGCGTGGCACCGGACGCGACGATCTCGTCCGTTGCCTTGCCGTAGACGTCCAGGGAGGCGCGCGCCCGGCTCACGGAGGGCTCCCCGTAGCGCAACGCCGCCACCCCGAGCAGCAGGACGAGCATCAGGACGTTCGCCGTCCGCTGCCAGCGCGCCGGCCTGCCCTCCAGCAGCAGGACCAGGAGCAGCGCTGGAGCGAGCATGCCTAGCGCCAGCAGCTCCACTGTCACGTAGCGGAGGCTCCAGCTGTTGACCTCGGCCCAGTGCGTCAGCCCCATGACGCCCAGGTCCGCGAAAGCCATGACCACAAGACAGAGACCCGCCGAAAAGGCCGGCCGCGAAAGGGCCAGCCTGAATTGGCGCCAGGCCAGGAAGAACAGGCAGACACCCGCCACGGCCAGCGCCGGCGAAAGGTAATCGACCGACCGGGACAGCAGCGTGCCCCAGGCTTCGAGCCAGACCTCCGGCCGTGCCGCGCCGAAGGAGGTCGCCTTATACTTCCAGGTCCAGGAGAAGAGCATGCTCAGGCCGAAGGCCGCCACGAGCAGAGCGAGGAGCAGCCGCGTCCGTCCCTCGGGAAAGAAGCTACCGTCCTTCAGCCATCCCCGGATCCACACCAGAGGAAACAGCCAGAACAGGGTGGTCGCCGAGACCCAGAAGCCCAGCCCGAGCAGCACGAGTCCCCCCAGGGCTCGCCACCTCCCTTTCCCCTCCAGCAGGGCGATCCCCGCGAGGCTCAGCGCAATGGCCTGGCCGTACGGCTGCATCTGGACGAAGGCATGCGCCTTGATGTCCTTGGCCCCTATCCACAGCGCGAGCGTGAGCGCCCCCACCGCCGGCCAGTAGAGGCGCGGGACCACCGTCCTCGCCAGCAGGAAGAAGGAGGACACGACAGCGAGGAGCCGCAGCCCCACCTGGAACAGCAGGTTGGCGAACGGGGAGTCGAGCCACAGGCTGAGCAGCGGGACCAGCGACCCGAAGCGGTTCTGCTTCCAGAAGAACGGCTCCCAGAGGTAGAGCCCGGACAGGACTGGGATGAACGAGTCGGAGGTGTGGTGCGCGTGAAGGGAGGACAGATCCATCCAGACGGCGAGGACCGCGGCGGCGACCCCCGCGGCGACGGCCCATCCCCACCTTTCCCGCAGAGTAGCTGGGATATCGGGGGGGATAGCCGCCATGGCCCGCTCAGGCGGAGCGGGTGGCGACGGCGATGATCCCGAGCCCCTTGCCGGGGATCATGGGGTCGACCCGCCGCAGTACGGGCACAAGCATGTTGAACACCTTGAGCTGGACGCGGCTGAAGCTGCGCTTCTTGAGCACCTTGCCGTTGACGTACCAGCCGGGGATCGCCAGGTGGTTGAAGTCGCGGAACAGGTTCACCTCGAAGCCGGCCTCGCGCAGCTCGCGGGCGAGCATCTCCCGGTCGTAGCGGCAGCGATGCCCGAGCACCTCGTCGAGGCTTGAATAGAGGTGCTGGCCCTGCGGCACGTAGAGCACCAGGCGCCCGCCCGGCTCCAGGACGTCGTGGATGTTCCGCAACGACTTCAGGGGGTCGCGCACGTGCTCCAGCACGTTCAGGCACACCACCGTGTCGAACCGCCCCTTCCAGCGCTCGAAGCAGCTCGCGTCCTCCAGGTCGATGCGGTCGACATCGAGGTACGGCTTCCCCACCGACATGTTCTGGAGGTAGTCGAGATAGTGGGGGTTGATGTCGCTGGCCACGTAGAGGTCGCGCGGCAGGAGCCAGGTCGTGATGTTGCCGATGCCGGCGCCGATCTCCAGCACGCGGGCGCCGACGTAGGGGGCGATGCTGTCGGCCATCCAGCGGTTGAAGCGCTGCGCCCGCTCCAGGCTGTGCAGGATGTGCGACCCGTACTCGTCCTCCTCGTACAGGTCGTCCACGATCCAGTACTTGACGATGGCGCTGAACGCCTTGACCGCGTCCTTCCAGCCGATCTTCTTGCCCTCGCGGTAGGTGCGGCCGAGGTAGCTGATGGGCACCTCGAAGATGCGGCACTCGCGCTTGGCGATCTTGGCGGTGATCTCGGGCTCCATGGCGAAGTCGTTCGACCGGATCGGGATCGACTTGAGCAGCGGCGCCCGGAACATCTTGTAGCAGGTCTCCATGTCCGTCAGATTCAGGTCGGTGAACCAGTTGCTCAGGGAGGTGAGCGCCTTGTTGCCGAGCGAGTGACGGTGGTAGAGGACGCGGCGGCGATCGCTGGGGAGGAAACGCGAGCCGTAGACCACGTCCGCGCCGTCTTCAAGAAACGGCTTGACCAGGCGCCCGTAGTCGTTGGGGTCGTACTCCAGGTCGGCGTCCTGGAAGAGAATCAGGTCGCCGTTGGCCTCGGCGATGCCTTTGCGGATGGCCGCGCCCTTGCCCTGGTTGACCTGCTCGAACAGGCGGATCCGGCCCGGGTTGTCGGCCGCGAGCTGGCGGAGGATCTCGGTGGAGCCGTCCTTGGAGCCGTCGTTGACGATGATCAGCTCCAGCTCGCGGACCTCGGGGATACGCACCGCGAGCACCCGCTCCACCAGCTCCCGCACGAGGAACCGCTCGTTGTAGACCGGGATGACGACGCTCAGCTTGAGATTTTTTCCGTCCATTCGCGTACCTTGGCCCCCGGCGGAAGCTCGCCCGGCGACGACTCTCTATCCTCTTTGCATGTGGGGAGCCCGGGCTCAGCCCGGACGACGGCGCGCATCCTACCACACGCTTCCGGGGACGCTCCCGCTCCGGCAGTACACGCTCAGCAACTGGTCTGGCGGCAGCACGAAATTGATCGCAGGGGAGGCAGCCGCGATCAGGGCGACGGTAAGCAGGGACCGATCCCGGGAGTCGAAGCCGACGCGGTCGCGCAGCCCGCGGAGCCTGGACCGCCTGATGGCGAAGCACGGGCTCGTCCTGCGCGGCCGCA
>JANOCF010000018.1:0-7974 GCA_031412055.1 Holophagales bacterium
TAGTCCATGGGCAGATCGTCGTAGGTGCGCTCCAGCGTCTTCTCGGCGTTGTAGGCCGGCATGATGACGCACACCTTGGCGGTCCGCGCCAGAGCACCCGCGGGGACCGCTGGGGCGGTGGAATGAGGGGTCGGGTCCGGCATCGGAGTCTCAGGCATCGACGGACTAGTGTAGCCTACGCGCGAAATGAAGGTCATCGTCCAGATCCCCTGCTACAACGAGGAAGGCACCCTGGAAGGGGTGATCGCCGACATTCCCCGGCAGATTCCGGGGGCCGGGGGAGACATCCGGGTCGAGATCCTGGTGGTGGACGACGGCAGCACCGACGCCACTTCCGACGTGGCCCGCCGTGCCGGCGCCGACCACGTAGTCCGTCACCCGCGCAACCAGGGCCTGGCCCGCGCCTTCCGCACCGGCCTGGACGCCTGCCTGCGCCTGGGGGCCGACATCATCGTCAATACCGACGCCGACAACCAGTACGCGGGCAGCGCCATTCCCGACCTGATCCGGCCGATCCTGGAGGGCCGGGCCGACATCGTCGTGGGCGACCGCGGCACCGGCCGCCTGGAGCACTTCTCCCCCGCCAAGAAGATGCTCCAGAGCCTGGGCAGCTTCTTCGTCCGTCGCTTCTCCGGGACCACCGTGCCCGACGCCGTGAGCGGCTTCCGCGCCCTGTCGCGGGAAGCGGCCCTGCGGATCAACATCATCTCCTCCTTCAGCTACACCATCGAGATGCTGATCCAGGCCGGCAAGCACCGCATGGCCGTGGTCTCCGTGCCCGTACCGGTCAACCCGCCGGCGCGGAAGTCGCGCCTCTTCCGCAGCGTGCCGCAGTTCCTGCTCCAGTCGATGGCCACCACGGTGCGGACCTACACCATGTACAAGCCGCTGCGGGTGTTCACCTACGTCGGGCTCTTCCTGGTGCTGGTGGGCGCCTTACCGGTGGCGCGCTTCCTCTACTTCTACGCGCAAGGGCAGGGAAACGGCCATGTCCAGTCGCTGGTGCTGGGCAGCGCGTTCCTGATCTTCGGCTTCGTCTCCCTGCTGATCGGCATCGTGGCCGACCTGATCGCCTCCAACCGCATGCTGCTCGAGATCCTCCTGGCCAAGGTGCGGGACCTGGAGGCGGAGAGGGATTCCAAGCGGGACCCGAACGAGTAGCCGATGGAGCGCCACCCGGTCTACGGCGTCAGCGTCCCCGAGAAGGGCTGGGTCCCGGCCCTGCGCTACGCCCTGCGGCGCGACCGCGTCCTCGGCCTCGTCGCCGGGCTCCCCCGCACCCGCAATCCGCGGGCTCTGGAGGTGGGCTGCGGCTCCGGCTCGCTGCTCTCCGACCTCGCGCGGATGGGCTACGCCTGCGAAGCCGTCGAGAGCTCACCGGCCGCCTTCGAGCTGGCGACCTACGTCAACCGCGACCTCCCCCAGGTGCGCATCCACCTCGAACCGCAGCCGGGCTGGGAGCAGAGCTTCGACCTCGTCATGGCCTTCGAGGTCCTGGAGCACATCGAGGACGACGCCGGAGCCCTGGCCCAGTGGCGGAGCTGGATCCGTCCCGGCGGACGCATCCTCCTCTCCGTACCGGCGCGGATGACCCGCTGGAGCGCCAGCGACCTCTGGGTGGGCCACTACCGCCGCTACGAGCGCGCCGGCCTGCTGGCGCTGCTGGAGCGGGTCGGGTTCGAGATCGAGCACCACGAGTGCTACGGCTTCCCGCTGAGCAACGCGACCGAGAAGGTCCGTTCCTGGGTGGACGGAAAGCGGATGCGCCAGGCCGGATCGTCGGCCGGGACCCTGGAGTCGCGGACCGCGCGCAGCGGCGTGGAGCGCTCGCTCGATTCGCGGATCTACCCGTTCCAGGCGAGCTGGCTGGGGATCCAGGGTTTCCGCGCCCTCTGCTGGATGCAGGAGCGGGTCCTGAACCGGGAGCTCGGCACCGGCTACCTGATCCTGGCCGTCCGCCGATGAGGCGAATGAGGCGAATGAGGCGGACGAAGCGCCTCTGGCAGGGTCTGGGCCTTGCCGTCCTCGCCCTCAGCCTCGTCTATCTCGTCCGCTTCGCCCTGCTCCATGCCGAAGAGCTGCCGCGCCTGCGCTGGGACGCTCCCGCGCTGGGAGCCTTCGGGGCGGCGCTCGTCCTCTACGTGCTCGCCCTGCTGGCCGGAGCCCTGGCCTGGCACCTCCTCCTCCGCTCCTCCAGCGCTGGAGACGAGCCCCGTCCGGGCCTGCGGAGGATCCTGGGCATCCACCTGATCTCGCACGCGGCCAAGTACCTGCCGGGCAACGTGGGCCAGTACGTGGGCCGGGCGGCCCTGGCGCGCCAGGAGGGGCTGGACCTGGGACACGTCCTCTTCACCCTCGTGGCCGAGACCGCCTGCGCGGTCGTGGCCGCGGTGATCTACGCGGTGGCGATGCTCGACCCGGGATCGCGGGACCTCTTCGTGGACCGTCTCGGCCCCGGGAGGCTGGTCACGGTCATCCTGATCGCCATCCTCGCCGCGCTCGTGGGTGGCAGGCTGGCCGGTCATCCCACCTTGCGCAGACTGGCGCGCCTGCCTCCCTCCTCCACCGTTCCAGCTACCCCAGGACCGGCGATCTGGCTCTCCTGTCTCGGCCTGAGCTGGCTGAGCTTCACCCTTCTAGGAGTTTGCGCCCTGCTCCTTCTGCGCGGCTTCTTCGAACCATCGCCCGCCGGGCTCCCCGCCCTGGCCGGACTCTTCGCCGCGGCCTGGGTGGCGGGTTTCATCACTCCGGGAGCCCCGGCCGGCCTGGGCGTGCGCGAGGCGGTGCTGGTCGCGGGGCTCAACCCTCTCTACGGGCCCGAAGTGGCGATTGCCTTGCCCCTGCTGTTCCGCCTCGTCAGCGTTCTGGGCGACGGCGCCGCGTTCCTGGTGGGGACGTTGCTCCGGCGTGCGGGATGGCAAGGAAAATAGCTTCTGCGTCCGTCTTTCAGAGTACGAGAACACAAGGAACCAGACCAGCACTCCTGAGAGATCAAAAATGGCTACAGTCAAGTCGGTGAAAGCGCAAGCATCCGAGCAGACGTCCACCGGGAACGACGGCAACCCTGCCGAGGCTGCGGAGCTGGCCCGGCGGCACCTCCCTTCCGAGCCGCCACAGCCCACGCACCGCTCGCTGCGTGGCTACGCGTTCGATCCCAGCATGGCGACCCAGTTGGAGACCGCTCTCGTCAGCGAGATCACCTACAAGGTTCCGTGGGAAAAACTCGACAAAGGACCCATCGGGGAGTACCTCGAGGTAGTGGACTATGACCCTCCCAGCGCCTGCTTCTACGCACCGGTAGACCTGGATCAGCCGAGCATCCTGGCGCAGAACGGTCTCCCACCATCCGAGGGCAATCCGCAGTTCCACCAGCAGATGACCTACGCGGTGGCGATGACGACCATCGACCGCTTCGAGCGCGCCCTCGGGCGCAAGGCCTTCTGGACGGACCGGTATCCGAAGAAGGGTGAGAGCCTCGATCTCAAGGAACGATACGTGCAGCGGCTGCGCATCTACCCCCATGCCTTGCGCACGGCCAATGCCTACTACAGCCGGAACAAGGGCTCTCTTCTCTTCGGCTACTTTCCCGCCACCGAAGATCGAAACTCCGGCCAGTACCCGGGCGGCATGGTCTTCACCTGCCTCTCCCATGACGTGATCGCGCACGAGACCACTCACGCGCTGCTTGACGGCTTTCACGAGTACTTCATGGAGGCTACCAACCCCGACGTGCTGGCGTTTCACGAAGCTTTCGCGGACATGGTCGCCCTGTTCCAGCACTTCACGTTTCCGGAAGTGCTTGCCCACCAGATTGCCAAAACCAGGGGCGACCTGAGCAGCGAGAACCTGCTGGCCCAGTTGGCCGCGCAGTTCGGTCATGCACGCGGCACGCATGGCGCGCTCCGCGACGCGATCGGGCGCTACGATCCCGTGCAGAACAAGTGGACCAAGCATGTGCCCGATCCTACCGAGCTGGATCGCACGCCGGAGGTCCACGACCGGGGCGCCATTCTCGTCGCCGCCGTGTTCGATGCCTTCCTCTCGATCTATCACAGCCGCACCCGCGACCTGCTCCGGCTGGCCAGCGGCGGCACCGGCGTGCTGCCCCAGGGAGAGCTGCACCCGGACCTCGTGAACAGGCTTGCCCAGGAGGCGGCCAAGACCGCCAGCCACGTGCTCAACATGTGCATCCGCGCACTGGACTACTGCCCGCCGGTGGACCTCACCTTCGGGGAGTACCTGCGGGCTCTCGTCACCGCGGACATCGATCTTATGCCGCAAGACAAGCACGGCTACCGGGTGGCGTTCATCGAAGCCTTTCGGCGGCGCGGTATCTATCCGCGCAACGTGCGCACCCTGTCGGAAGACAGCCTGCGCTGGTCGAAACCTGGCGAGAATCCGGCCATGGAGCCCGGCGAGACGGAAAGGATGCTCGAGCTTTTCATCCAGAACATCGGCCTCCGCCACCAGGTGGACAAGCTGCGCTACCTGAGAAACCGCTGGGACATCTGGAAGCAGACCCGCCAGATCCGGATCGAGCTGCACGATGCCATCCTTCAGTACGTGGAGAAGGCCGAGATTCTCCAGCGTTTGACCGGCCTGGCCCTGGCTGAATACCAGGCGCCTGAGGGCGTTCGCGTCCACAGGGACGGCGTGCCCGTGTTCTCCGTGCAGGCTCTGCGCGAAGCTCGGCGCATGCGGGAGGATGGGCGAGTGCTCAACCAGGTGTTCATCACGATCCTGCAAAAAGAGAAGATGGAGCACGAAGGCCAGATGCACACGATCCGGTGCGGCAGCACACTGGTGCTGGACCTGGACGAGTCGCGCGTCACCTACGTTGTCGGCAAGGGGCTGCACGACCGGGAGCGCCTGTTGCGTACCATCCAGTTCAAGGAAGACCTCGCGGGGAACGCCTCTCTCGGCGCCACCTACTTTGGCGAAAACAACGAACCCTTCGCGGCACTGCATCGTTCGGGAGCTTGAAATGGTAAAGAAAACTACACCGGTCAAGAAAGCTGCCGCCAAGAAGGCGCCTCGCGCCACGCCCACAAAGGCAGCAATGGCATCGGCGCCCCTGGCCGCGCCCGGCAGTCCCAGCAAGTACCGGGCACGCGTGCGCATGTACCGCCACGGCCTCGGAGACTGCTTTCTGGTCACCTTCCCGCGCAAAGGCAAGGAACCCTTCCAGATGCTCATCGACTGCGGCGTCCTGCAGGGCAATTCGCAATCCATGACCCGGGTCGTCGAGCACATTCGCGACACGGTCCGGGGAGGCAAGGACAACCGCAAGGCGCGCCTGGACGTTGTGGTCGGCACCCACGAGCACAAGGACCATCTTTCGGGGTTCAACCAGGCACGCCAGGTGTTCGATGACAGCTTCGACTTTGGGGCCGTCTGGCTCGGCTGGACCGAAAACCTTACGATGCCCGAGATCACGAAGATCAAGCAGGCGAAGAAAAAGGCCACGGAAAAGCTCATGGCGGCCCTCAGCCATCCCGCGGCGGCCAACAATCTTGATGGTGTTGCCCAGCTGCTCGCCTTCACCGATCTCGCCTCCGGAACGATCGCGGAATCTCTCGAGTATCTGAAGGCTCGTGGCAAGCAAGCCGGCGATCTCAAGTATCTGGAGCCAGGCAGCCCTCCGATGGACCTCGACGGCGTAGAGAGTGTCCGCGTCTACGTCCTCGGACCGCCCCGCGATCCCATCCTGCTCAAGGGGAGCGAAGTCACCGAGCAGTTGAAGAAGGACGGTGTGATCTATCACCTCTCCTCCACCGGCGACGTCGGCATGGACGCCCTGAGTGCCGCACTCGACGCCGCGGATGCGGCACCCGGCACGGACGGGGACCGTTACCATCCCTTCGCCGCGGAGCATCGGATCTCTCCGCAGGCGCGGGACCCCTGGAATCCCAACGTGATGCGCCCGAACCCCTATTACCAGAACATCAGCGGGTTCGTGGCCGGGACCTATGACGATTCCGCCCAGGAGTGGCGCCGCATCGATCACGACTGGCTCAACGCCTTCGATCAGTTGGCGCTGGACCTGGACAGCGACACCAACAACACCAGCCTCGTTCTCGCCTTTGAGATGGTGGAGACAGGCGAGGTCCTTCTCTTCGTGGGCGATGCGCAGGTGGGCAACTGGCGTTCCTGGGCCAACATTGCGTTCAAGGACATCCCGGGCCGGGACAAGCCGCTGCCCGCGCACGACCTGCTCAACCGCACGGTCTTCTACAAGGTCGGCCACCATTGCAGCCACAACGCCACTCTCAAGAAGGGCGGGCTTGAGCTCATGATTCGCGACGACCTGGTGGCTTTCGTTCCCCTGGACCGGAAGACCGCTGCCAGCATGGGCAAGAAAGATCCTCTCACCGGCATCCCGAAGGGTTGGGATATGCCAGCTTCCCCGTTGTACAAGGCGCTGCTGGAAAAGGCGCGGAATCGGGTCGTGCTCTCCGACGCAACGGAACCGGTCCCGCCCGAGGCCGCGAAGGCCGGAGTCGTTGCGACCGACATGTACATCGACTACTTCCTTCGGTAGCGCAACTCCGGCCTCCTGGCAGAGGCGCGCAGGCGGACCCCGGCCCCACAGGGTCCGCCTGTTGATACAAGGATTCAGTTTTCAAAGAACCGCGCCTGCCACCCTGCACAGAACCTCTCATGCCGGAGGTGCATGGCTGCGAAGGTTGGCGATGGTAGGCGGGGGACATAGCCACAGTCAAGGGTAACTACGGCTGAAAGTGCACGTCACCGCACGAGATACATACACCCACCTTCAGAATCATCCTGAAAAGGTCTTGCGATGGGGCTCCGGTCATGGATAATCAGCCTCGGCATGCTCCTGGTTCACCAGGAATGTTCGGCTCCCTCCTGCCGAACGTACTCTCCGCGCACAACGAAGCTTCAGCGAACATTCGCTGAGCGCACGAAAGCATTCGCTGGAGCTGAGCGAGCACAACCTGGCGCTCGCGAAGCATTCCGAACGGGAAGCGGACGTTCTCTCAAGGTTCGGGAGCCTTCCGCTTCGAAGGTGGAAGGCTTCGCTGCGCGAAGCGAACCATTCCGAAAGGCAAGGGGATGCTCCCGAGGCCCTGTGGAATGCGCGTTACCGGCTGCGGAATGTTCGGTGAACGTCAGGAAATGTTCGGCTCGTCCTCCGGAATGATTCCGGAAGGCTCCGTAGTGCTCGGAGCGGACGACGCCAGTTCTTTGACATCCGATGTAACCCACCACGCTGCCCCTGCGCGAACCGAGCGCGGGCAGTGAGAGGCCGGGGCCTGCCTTGGGCACGCAGGTCCCCGGTCACCCGCCATTCTGACCCTGAGAGTCAAGGTACTGCTGCATGGCTCGCTCGAAACGCAACGCCGTTGGGCGGATCAGCGGACGGTATAGATAGCGCAAGAGCCAACCTGGCACCCACTGTCCACGCTCTTCTTGGGCGACTCTGGCTCTGGGATGAACCATGAAACGCAGGCCGGTGGGGCGATAGTTCGCGCTGCCAAGCCAGAATTCGATGCGGTTGACGTGCTTGACGCTCTTGTATCCGTAATGGGCTGGTGCCACCAATCGCAGCGGCGCCCCATGCTCGATTGCCAGCGGCTGACCGTCCAGCCGGTCCGCGAGAAGCACGTCAGGAGCCAGCAGGTCGTCGAGCGGCAGGCTCGCCCGTGCACCGTCCTGACCGCGGAGGACGACAAAGGCCGCACCCGGAGACGGGCCAGCAAGGGGCACCACGATCTGCTGATAGAAGTCCGAGAAACGAATGCCGCTCCACTGAAGTCCTCTACGAGTCCATGTGGTCACGCAATGAAAGTCCGAGCACTGCTCGACTCGCGGGACGAGCGCCAGCTCCTTGCCGACTTCAACTGGAGTCTCAACATCGCCGCCGATCTGAACTCTTGCTGTCTCGATTTCCGTCGGGAATCGCACGGCAAACGGGGTCAAGCCGAAGCGCGGAAAGCTCTCGGTTTCACG
>JANOCF010000019.1:0-1527 GCA_031412055.1 Holophagales bacterium
CACGTTCGTGATCTTTCACCATGTTGTCACTTTTCCTACTCAGGATGCTACCTTGTCATTCCTATGGAGTCGTATGTATGTACTGGAGGAGATCAAGGACTACCAGCGGTACAGCTCCATCACATTCATTGACTTCCTGGAGGGTCTGGGTCGCACCGAAGAGGCGGTAAACGCTCTTCAGAAGGTGCAGCAGGAGTTCCTCGACCGCCGGATGCCGGTGGACGCCACGCTCGTCTCCCTGGACCTCGCCGTAGCGCTCTTCAAGTCCGGTCAGACCCGAGCCCTCAAGACCCTCGCTGCCGAGATCCTCCCCATCTTCGAGTCCCGGGGGCTGACTACGGAGGCGATTGTCGCGTTCACGCTGCTTCAACTTCAAAGGGCGGTGGAAGGGCGGACGTTTACGGTTCAGTTGGCGGCTGAGTTGGCGAAGAGGGTCAGAGTGGAAGGGAAAGGGAGGTGAGGAGGAGCCGCAGCGACCGCTCACTCCTGAAAGAGCTGCGCGATTTTCTGGCCCGGCAGGTGGAAGAGGTGCCAGAGGATCCCATGGGCGCCTCCCCCACCCGCGTCCGCGGCCTTCCCTCGAACTCCGCTAGAATAGCCGCCCTGACAAGGAGGTCACATGGATCCCAGCGGCAACTCTCCGCAGGATTGGGCACTCCTGTGGGGGAACGACTCCCTGGACTGGCGCTCCAAATCCTACATCGACGACGAGGTCCTGATCTTCGGCGAGTCCAGGCCGCCACGGTCCGAGACCGACGTGCTCCTGGACGAGCTCATGTCCGGCCTCATGGCCTCGACGCACCCCGTGCTCGGGCCGGCCGTCGTCGCGTCGAAACGGCGTCTTCCTAGAGTTGGGGAGCTGCTGGCCATGAAGCGCCGCCAGCAACGCCGGGCTGTCCGCCGCGCTCCCTACCGGGATCTCGTCCTCGCCAACTGCCTTCTGGACGAGTGCAACAAGTTTGCGACCCGACGTCCGGCAGAGGCGGAAGAGTGCGCACGTCTCGCCGAGTGGATCGCGGACCAGCCATGGCCCGACGAGCCGGAGAAGGCCGCCGAGATCCGCATCGACTCCCTCCTGAGCCAGGCCGAGGTCTTCCGCCTCCAACGGGACTGGAAGAAAGCCGAGCTCCGCTTCGCCGCCACCTATGCCCTCCTCCGCGGCCGGATCGCCCACCGCGCCCACTCCACCTTCTGTCTGTATCTCTCCCGGCTGCGCGCCGATCAGGGCCGATACCAGGAAGCCGAGCTTCTTCTGATGTGGTCCTTCCGCATTCACGGCCTCCTCCGGGAAAGCGACCAACTGGATGCCCACGATCTCTGCCGAATCGCCATTCTCGCCTTGAGGCAGAACGACCTCGGCCGCGCCATGGGCATCGCGACTCGACTGTACCTGGGACAGGAACACGATCACTTTTTCGACATGGTCAAATCCAAAGTGGACGTGATCCGCGCCATCTGCATGGCCGCGATCGGGGACGCCGACGCCGTTCGGACTTTGATCGCCGAGGCCCAGCCGAGATGGCGCCG
>JANOCF010000020.1:0-4587 GCA_031412055.1 Holophagales bacterium
CGGGCCGCCACCAAGGCACCCTGGCCGCCGAAAGAGGCGGCCCGGACGGAGCGCCGGGCCGCGGTGACTGAATAGAGAAGAAGGACCTACTCTTCGACGCGCAGGTCGACGTAGGGGGGCGGCGGCTGGATCGCGGAGAAGTTGTTCTCCATGATCATGACGTTGCCCACCCGGTCGACCTCCTTGAAGCCGGCGAACTTGTAGGTGATCAGCATCTGCCGGTTGCGGTCGTTGGACACGAACTCGCCCCGCACCTTGACCCCCGCCGCCCTGGCCGCGCGCAGGACGTGGTGGATCATGATCATCCCCACGCCCTTGGACATCACGCGGCAGGACATCAGGAGCAGCTTGATGTTCCAGACGTCCTCCCCCATCTCGATCAGCGTCAGGCCGATCTTGCCGTAGGTGCCGTGCTTGTCCTCCAGGCTGGAGACGAGCAGCTTGTGCTGCGGCGACTTGCGGAACGCGTCCAGCTCCTCGTACGAGTAGGTGTAGCCGGTCGTGTTGAGCTGGTTGGTGCGGACGGTCAGCTCCTCGGCCCGCTTCAGGTCCTCCTCGCGGCAGGGGGCGATGGAGAAGATCATGCCCAGCGTCGAGAGGAACTCCTCGGTCGGGCCGACGAACTCCGCCTCCTCGCGGTTGCGCTTGATGTCGGCCATGTACATGTGCCGGCGCTGGCGCGAGTCCTCGGTGATGAAGCGCGGCTTGAGCTCCGGCCGCTCGAGCAGGTCGTCGAGAAGGGCCGAGTCGATGCACAGCACCTTGTCGTGGGTGAAGGCCACCTCCTCGCGCTCGAACGGCTGGTCGTCGATGAACGCGATGGCGTCCACGCCGATGTTGATGTCCTTGGCGATCTGGCCGATCGACGCCGCCTTGGAGTTCCAGTTGATCTGCGGATAAAGGAAGTACTCCTCGATCCCGAGCTCCCGGAGCTTCGCCATGGCCGTGTCGTGATCGTTGCGGCTGGCGATCGACTGCAGGATGCCGCGCTCGTCCAGCGTCTTCAGGATCTTCACCACGTGCGGGCGGAGCACGACCTCCGTGTCCTCCAGGAGGATGCCGTCCCAGACGGTGTTGTCCAGGTCCCAGACCACGCACTTGATGGACTGCTTCTCCTTCTTCTTGGCCGCCATCACCGCGGCGGCGTCCCCCGGGTTCGCCGGGTTCGAAAGAGCTTCGGGAGTCTCCATGACCTTCTCCTGGGGAGCCTCAGAGCTCCGGGAACTCGAAGCGCGCGATCGTGAACTGCTGGATCTGCGAGCTTCCTTCGATGATTTCCATCACCTTGGCGTCGCGGAAGTACCGCGACACGGCGAAGTCCTCGTGGCAGCCGTTGCCGCCGTGGACCTGCACGGCGTCGGCCGCCACCTTGGTCGCCGTGGTGGAGGCGAAGTACTTGGCGACCATGGTCTCCGCGAACGAGCCCGGATCGCCGGTGTCGCGCATGTAGCCGGCCCGCATGCAGAGCAGGCGCGCGGCGCGTACGTTGGTGATCATGTCGGACAGCATGGCGCGGACGAGCTGGTGGTCGAACAGCGGCTTGTCGAACTGCACGCGCTCGCGGGCGTAGGCCAGGCTCTCGTCCAGGCAGGCCTGGGCGATGCCCACCGAGCCGCACGCCACGCTGTAGCGTCCCTGCTCCAGGGCCGCGCCCACCACGTGCGAGACGCCGAAGCCCGGGCGGCCCACCATGGCCTCGGCCGGGATGCGGACGTTCTCCAGGTTCAGCTCGGCGAGCATGGAGGCCCGGGTGCCCAGCAGGCCGCGCGTGGGCGTGGTGCTGAAGCCGGGCGTGTCGCGCTCGATGAGAAAGGCCGTGGGCTTGCCCTCGACCTGGGCGAAGAGCAGGAAGAGGTTCGCGATCTGGCCGTAGGTGGTCCACTTCTTCGTGCCGTTGACGATCCAGCCGCCCGTACCGGCGGGGTCCACGGGCTCGGCGGTCGTCCGGATCCCCTTGGCGTCGCTCCCTGCCGTGGCTTCGGACAGGGCGAAGGCGCCGATGATCTCGCCCTTGGCCAGGCGGGCCAGGTACTTCTCGCGCTGCCCCTTGCTTCCCCACCGCAGCATGCCCTGGCAGGCCATGTCGTGCACGGTCAGCAGCGACCGGGTGGACGAGCAGCCGCGGCCGATCTCCTCGGTAAGGATGCCGTAGGAGACCATGTCGAAGCCCTTGCCGCCGTGCTCGACCGGCACGATCGAGCCGAGCCAGCCGCGCTCGGCCAGCTTGTCGATGATCTCCCGCGGAATGGCCTCCTCGCGGTCCCACTGCGCGGCGTGCGGGGCGATCTCGCGCGACACGAACTCGCGGACCTCGGCCCGCAGCGCCCGCTGCTCCGGCGTCAGCTCGAGCTTCATGCCTGGGTGACCTCGGGGGTCTCGGGGGTCTCGGGCGTCCCGGCGGCCGGTCCCTGCTTGCGGGTCACCAGGCTGGAGATCGCGTCGATCGAGCGGAAGTTGTCGAGGTCGAGGTCCTCGTCCTCCACGCGGACGCCGAACTCCTTCTCGACGAAGGCCACGAGCTGCATGGCGAGCAGCGAGTTCACGAAGCCGAGGGCAAAGATGTCCTCCTCGGGCTGCAGGTCGTGGTTCTTGAAAAACTTCGACAGAAACTCTTTGATCTTGGACTGGGTCTGGTCCATGGTCCGATCCCTTTCTCAGAGCGAGGCGCTGTAGTCGTAGAAGCCCTTGCCGTTCTTTCGCCCGTGCAGGCCCGCATCCACCATCTTCCGCAGCAGCGGGCACGGCCGGTACTTACTGTCGCTGTAACTCTCGTGGAGCACCTCGATCGAGTAGAGGATCGTGTCCAGCCCGATCAGGTCGCCGGTCTCGAGCGGCCCCATCTTGTGGCCGAAGCAGGTCTTGAAGAGGTGGTCCACCTGTTCGGCGGTTGCCACGCCGTCGTGCACCAGGTAGACCGCCTCGTTGATGGTCAGCATGAGCACGCGGTTGGTGACGAAGCCCGGGTAGTCGTTGACCACCACGCAGTCCTTGCCCATCTGGGAGAGGAACTGCCGCGCGGTGGCGATGGTCTCGTCCGTGGTGTGGTGGCCGCGGATGACCTCGACCATGGGCTTCAGGGGGACGGGGTTCATGAAGTGCATGCCGAGCACCTTGGCAGGCCGGTTGGTGGTGCCGCCGATCTTGGTGATCGAGATGCAGGAGGTGTTGGCCGCGAACACGGTCCGCTCGGGGCAGACGGCGTCGAGCTGCGGGTAGATCCCCTTCTTGATGTCCCACTTCTCGGTAGCGTTCTCGACCACGAAATCGGTCTCCGAGAAGTCGTCGTAGGTCGTGGTGAACTTGATCCGGCCCAGCACCTCATCGGTGCTGACGGGCTTGTCGACCTTCTGGCCGGCGCCCTTCTGGAACATGCCGTGGAAGCGAAGGTTCTTCCGGATCTCGTCCTTGGCGCGGCCGAGCTGCGCTTCCGACACGTCCAGAAGCACCACCTGATGGCCGGTCTGGGCGAGGTTCTGCCCCAGTCCGATCCCCATGACGCCGGCGCCGACAACGCCGACTACCCGTAGTTCCATATCTGCTCCCCTCCTGAGACTGAGATTGTGCACGGCGCCTTCCAAGGAGGCCCAAAGGAAGACAGCCACGTGGGAATTACTTGCGCGAGCAAGCCTCCGCCGCAGACCGGCATTCTAGTCGATCCGGCGGGCTCAAATCATAGGGTGCGTCGTGGACGCGAAGGGGGGACACGTCTCGCGACCGATCTTGGCTCGATCCTTGCTCAGGGAGTAAAGCGGCGGGGCAGGCACCGGCCGGAAGCCAAGGCGCTCTCTGGTAAGGCCTCCCTAAAGTACAGCGACGAGAGTTGTCCTTCTCGCCTGTCCCGCCTTCTTCTACTTCCCTTCACATCCAGGTCAGCGCGAAGCCGGAAAGCTCGGCGGAGCTCTCGGCGATCAGGGCCACTGTCCGGCAAGGTCCCGCGAGGTTCCCCTTCCAGTGTGACAACCCATCCAAGAAGATTTTGCACGCCGTCCTGTCGACCTCGGCGCGGATCAGGTGCCATTCAGAGGGATCGACCATGAAGCGTAATTCATCCAGGCCGATTCCTCCCGAGCCGCGCACGCTGACCTCCAGGATGAACGACGTGGCGCCGGTCTCGATTCGGACCTCTCCGGACCGGCTCCTGACCGACCCTCCGCCGGAGATCCACGTCCCGCCGTGGACGGTCCATTCCGGGCCGAGAGCCTGGTCGAAGTAGTCGTAGACGTCCGGGAACGGCAGCGCGGGCACGGGCTCGTTCGAGGGACCGCGGACCACCATCCGATCCCCTTCCCAGTCCAGCGGATCGATGGCCAGGACGCGGGCCGGCTCGGGCTCGAAGATCCAGCGGTGGTAGACGCAGACGAGCTGCCGGTTGTCCGGCCCTCTCACCACCGAGTTGTGACCGGGGCCCACGACCTTCCCTTCGACCGTGCGCAGGATGGGCAGGACCTGCTCGCCGTCCGCGGCCTGCTCCCACTCGCCGGGCCGGTCCAGGCGGTCGGTGACCGCGTAGCTCACGCCGTAGGTCGGGTTCTGCCAGTTGCCGCCGCTGAACATCTGGTAGTAGCGGCCCCCGTGCTTGAGCACGAA
>JANOCF010000021.1:0-8017 GCA_031412055.1 Holophagales bacterium
AAAACGAAGGTGTAGGCCAGCGGTCCGGGACCAGGCCGTTCTCGGGATTGGCGAGGTCCCAGAAGTAGCGGAACGTCCGCTCCTGGAGGTCGTCGATCAGCGGCGGAACGTCATTAGAGTCCGGGGAGACCCGGGATGACACGGCGACCGGCGGAGCGGGATGGGTACAGCTCGCCGCCACGAAAGCGATCAGGAGCAGCAGCCAAGGGCGTCCGCCGGTCATCGTCCTAGAAGCCCACCCTCAGACCGCCCTGAAAGCGGCGGGTGTTGAACTGGCAGTTGGGATCCCCGAGGCGCGCGTTGGTCGCCGGCAGGCGCGGGACCGAGGCCTCGAAGCAGCTTCCGTTGTCGAAGTTGAAGACGTTGAACCCTTCGGCGATCAGGCTGATGTTGGCAACGTTGGCGATCGTCGGCGCCTGCCACTCCAGGCGCATGTCGACGCTGCGGTAGGCCCACGCGTCCGGGATGATGAAGTCGTGCTTCTCCGGCCGCCCCTCGTTCCAGCCCACCCTGAACGGCGCCTGCGAATCGTCAAAGATGGTGAAGGGCACGCCCGAGCCCAGCGTGATGAACGAAGAGACCTGGAAGTTGGCCGGCAGGGCCACGGTCCCGGTCATCACCACCCGGTGACGCTCGTCGTTGGTCCCCGGGAACCGGTAGAGGCTCTCGGGATTCAGGTAGTCGAAGGCGCCGAACGCGAGCCCCTCGCCGGGGTTGTCGGTGCCGGTCTGCTCCGCTTCGGCATACGTGTAGGCCAGGTTGAAGCCCCACCTGCCGTCCGCGGTGATCGGCCGGTCGAGGTTGAGGAAGAAGCCGTCGTACCAGGTGCGGCGCACCGTGGACGTCGTGAAGATGCGAGCGTAGCCCGGCACGCCGACGTTGTTGCCGAAGCGGTCGTTGAACTGGGTGCCCGGCGGCAGGTCGCCGAAGAAGTACATGAGGTTGTTGTAGCCCCGCACACCCGTGTAGGAGAGCGAGGTCAGCCAGTTGCCGAACTGCTGGCGCACACCGAGCGTCCACTGGTCGGACCGCGGCGGCTTCATCTCGTTGTCGACCAGGAAGACCTCGGGACCCGGCGCCGCACCGCTGGCGACGAGCTGCCGCAGCGCCTCGGCCGAGAGGTACTCGGGGCGCCAGGCGAGCGCGGGCACACTGCAGTTGGGCGCCGGGCTGCCGTCGGCCGAGAAGCAGAACGAATAGATCTTGTACTGCTGGCGGTACTGCTCGTCGAAGATGTCGTTGAGGACGACGCGGTCGAAGTACTTGCCCCAGCCGCCGAAGACCACGGTTCTGGCGTTGCCCCGCACATCCCAGGCGAAGCCGACGCGCGGCTGGATCATGCCGTAGTAGGGGTCGCGGTCGTCGCCGTCCGTGGTGTAGCGGTCGATATCGAGGAAGTCGCGCAGGCACCAAGTGTTCTGTCCCCCGACCGGCGTGCTGTAGGTGCGGCAGGAGTTTTTCAGCGCGGAGACGAGCTCCGGCGGCGTCGTGTAGTCGTTGTTGACCATGTTCGACTCGTAATCCCAGCGCACGCCGAGGTTGAGCGTCACGTTGCGCAGGACCTGCCAGTCGTCCTGGAGATAGATGCCGGCCTGGGTGTTGCTGAACGCGAGGTTCGGGTCGCCGAAGCCGATGCGCGCCTGGAACGGGAACTGCCACTGCTCGTCGCTGCGGAACTCGTACAGGCCGTTCTCGAAGGTGTTCTTGCTCACCTCGTAGTCGAGCCGGCTCACCGACACGCCGCTCTTGATGCTGTGCGCGCCGCGCCAGTCGAGAGCCCAGGAGACGTCGTCGCGGATACCGAGGCGGTCCTGCTGGAAGTCCTGGGTCGCGTCCTTGCCGCCCACGTCGAGAATGCCGATGTAGTTCAGGCGGGGCGTGGTCGCATCGAGCGCGGACGGGCTCCACTGCTGCTTCTGGAACGTGGCGGACGCCTCGTTGAGGACGTTGCCGAGGATCCAGGTGTGCTTGGCCACGGCGGCGTCCGTGCCGATCTCGAAGCTCTCGGCGCCTTCGCGGGTGCGCTGGCCGCCGAAGCCGCGGATCTCCTGCTCGTCGCGGCGATGAAGGGTGGTGTACAGGGTCTGTCCCTGCGTCGGCTGCCAGGTGAGCTTGCCGAAGTACAGGTCCGATTCGAAAGGCGTGGTCAGCACGCCCGTCTCGAAGCCGCCGAGGAACTGCTGCACGTTGGCGGGCGCGGAGTTGAAGGAGGAGCCGCGGAACACGGTGGCGTTGCGGTCCTGCTCCTGGCCCTCATAGGAGAGGAAGAAGTGCAGCTTGTCCTGCACGATGGGACCGCCGATGGACAGGCCGATCTGCTCGCGTTTGTAGTCCGGCTTCTCCTGACCGCGCTCGCGGGAGAAGTCGTCCTGGGCCACGAAGTCCTTGTCCTGGGTGAGATAGAAGAGGTCGCCGTGGAGCTCGTTGCCGCCCGACTTGGTGACCGCGGTGATGACCGCCGCGGAAGCCTTTTCATACTCGGCCTTGAAGTTCTGGGTCAGCACCCGGAACTCCTGCACCGCGTTCTGGGGGAACGGGTTGCCGCGGCTGGACTCCTGCATGAAGCCGCCGCCCGGCAGGATGTCGTTCTTGTAGGACAGGCCGTCGATGAAGACGTTGACCTGGCGCGCGTCGGAGCCGCCGCTGCGGAACTTCTGCCCCGCCGCGTCCTGGTCCTCGGTGAAGCGGACGCCCGGGGCCAGGGCCGCGAGCCCCAGGAAGTTGCGGTTGTTCTGGGGCAGCGATTCGATCTGCTGCAACGTGACGTTGGTCGCGATCTCCGAGGTGCGGGTCTCGACCAGGAGATGGACCTCGTCGCCGACCACCGTCACGTTCTCGGTGAAGACCTCGGTCGGAGAGAGCACGAACGACGCCTCCACGGACTGGCCGATCAGAACCTGCACGGTCTGGCTCTGGGGCGGATAGGCCTCCGAGGAGACGTTCAGCGTGTAGACGCCCGGCTGGAGACCGGGCAGCGTAAAGCTGCCGTCCTCCCGGGTGGTGGCGGTGTAGCGGAAGCCGTTCCCGGTGCCCACCGCCTCGACGGTGGCGCCCGTGAGCGGTCCCGACTGGTCCACGACCACCCCTCGTATCGCCGACGCGGTGGTCTGGGCGTGAATCGAAGGAACGCCCAGGGTGATGAGCAGCAGGAGCAGAAGAGCTGCCTTGCCTCGTGTCATGACCTCCTCCTTCCATGTGATGGAGCTGCATTGGTATTGCCGGTATTGCTGGTATTGCCGGTATTGCCATGGCCGCACGACCCGCGGATTACGAGCTCGGTCGGCAGGATCTCGTGCTGGCGCTCCCGGGCGTCGCCGCGCGCCATGGCCAGAAGCAGCCGCTGGATGGCGCACGCGCCCAGGTCGGCGATCGAAACCTTCACGGTCGTGAGGGGCGGTGTCAGGAACCGGGCGATCGGGATGTCGTCGAACCCCGTGACGGCAACGTCTTCCGGGACCCGGACCCCGGCTTTCTGAAAGGCGTGGAGCAGACCGATGGCCATGGCGTCGTTGGCCGCGAAGACCGCGGTGGGACGGGGGCTCATCCGCAGGATCTCCCGTCCCGCGCGATCGCCGGACTCCTCGCTGAAGTCGCCCTCGAGCTCGATTTCCTCCGTCTCCTCTTGGGAGAAGGAGCGCATCGCGTCGCGGTAGCCGAGGAGCCGCTCCCAGGCGTCGTAGTTGCCCGGCGCGCCCTTGACGTGGGCGATCCGGCGGTGGCCCAGGGACGCGAGGTGGCGGATCATCGCGAGCGCGCCGCCGTAGTTGTCGAGGTTGATCGAATCGAACGCGGTCCCCTCGACCTGGCAGTTCAGGAGCACGATCGGCAGCGTGCCGGGGAGGTTCGCGGCCAGGGCGCGGGCATCGGCCTCGGGCGACATCACGATCAGTCCGTCGACCCGGCCGCGCAGCGCGCGCAGCACGGCCTCGACCTCGCTCCGGTCGCTGTGCGAGCTCGACACCAGGATGTGATAGCCGCTGCGGCGCGCCGCGAGATCGACACCGCGGATCACCTCGGAGAAAAACTCGCCGTACAGGTCCGGCAGCAGGACGGCGATCGTTCCGGTCTTGCGGGTGATGAGACTGCGGGCGGTGGCGTGGGGCGCGTACCCCAGGCGCAGGGCGACCTCGAGGATGCGCTGCCGTGTCTCGTCCCGCACCGGCCCCTTCTCGTTGAAGACCCGGGATACCGTGGCGACGGACACTCCGGCCTCGCGGGCCACCTCTTTGATGGTCGCGGTGTTCATCGGGTGGGTGGCGGTACGTTTGGAGCGCTCAAGGCGATGTAACCGTTTACATTCCGCGCCGAATGTAGTCCTGCGCCTGTCCGATGTCAAGAAGCCGGCTTGTTCGGCCCCTAAAACAGGAAAGAGGCACCTGTCTTGCATCTTTTCTCATGGCAGCACCCCGATGGCGGGGGTGAACGCGGGCCGTCAGGATGGTGGCGTGTTCGGTTTTGCAGTTCATGCCACACGCGGTCTACAAGGTGCTAATATGGGTACGGGCGGGGCCAACCAGATTCGGACGGTTCCAAGGCGCGAGACTCCGGCTACGAGGTCCAGACTCGTCTTAGACCAGACCCCCGCACGCTACGAAGAGAAGTCAGGCATTCACTAGAGTCGTCACGAACTGATCGGACGACGAGTCAGGAAGGAGTCTTCCATTGGGTAGAAAGTTATACGTCGGCAACCTGTCTTACGGGGTTAGGGACAGCGATCTTGAGGAGCTGTTCGCAGCTCATGGGACCGTTGCGTCCGCCCAGGTGATCATGGATCGCGACACGGGCCGTTCCAAGGGGTTCGGTTTCGTGGAGATGGGTAGCGACCAGGAAGCCCGGGCGGCCATCAGCGCGCTCAACGGCAAGGAGCTGGAGGGCCGCAACCTGACCGTCAACGAGGCTCGTCCCCGTGAAGAGGGCGGTGGCGGTGGGGGCGGTGGTCGTGGTCGTGGCGGCTTCGGTGGCGGCGGCGGCGGCGGCCGTAGCGGCGGCGGCGGCGGCGGCTACGGCGGCGGCGGCGGCGGTCGCTACTAAGCCCTTCTCGCAGGTCAGGGGCTAGAAAGAGGCCGGCACGCTCGTCTACCGACGGTGTGGCGGCCTCCTCCCCTTCTTCCCTTTTCTTCCCTTCTACCTTCCCGCTTTTCCAATTTCTACAGATCTGGCCGCCGTTGGATCGGCCAAAGGTCCCGGGGATCCTCTCGCCGGGTGGCACCGCTCTTGCTAAAAAAGTTCTTTCTCTACAGGTCTCGGCAAGAGCGCCGACCCCCCCAATCACCTAGCGTAGGAGGCACACCAATGATCGTGCGGATCGACAAGCTCCCCATCGAGCTTCCCAGGCCCAAGAACCCCTCTCCCAACTCCGCCGCGGCTGTCCAGGAGCTGCTCGGCGGAAAGTTCGGCGAGATGTCCACCTTGATGAACTACACCATGCAGTCGTTCAACTTCCGCGGCCGCAACAATGCGCGTCCCTACTACGACCTGATCGCGAACATCGCGGCCGAGGAGTACAGCCACATCGAGCTGGTCTCCTACACGATCAACCTGCTTCTGACCGGAGCGAGCAAGCGCGGCACCAATCCCGTCCCCGCTCCCCTGGAAGCGGCCACCGACGTGCGCAACACCCACCACTTCATCGCCACCGGGCAGACGGCCGTGCTCCAGGACTCGATGGGCAGGCCGTGGACCGGCGACAACGTGTTCTCGAGCGGCAATCTCAAGCTCGACCTGATCCACAACTTCTTCCTGGAGTGCGGCGCGCGCGCCAACAAGATCCGCGTCTACGAGATGGTCGACGATCCGACCGCCCGCGAGATGGTCGGATTCCTCCTGGTGCGCGGCGGCGTGCACATCGTGGCCTATGCCCGCGCGCTGGAGAAGCTGACCGGGGCGGACCTGACCAAGCTGTTCCCGGTGCCGGACATCAGCAACAAGAA
This sequence comes from Holophagales bacterium, assembly GCA_031412055.1. Classification (GTDB taxonomy): domain Bacteria; phylum Acidobacteriota; class Thermoanaerobaculia; order Multivoradales; family UBA5704; genus DATMER01. The sequence continues at coordinate 5,931 of JANOCF010000021.1, forward strand.
GTTCCCCGAGGCCCGCAAGTGGGAGGACAAGGGACTCCACCGCATCATGTTCTCGTGGAGCCCCAACGACTACAAGCGGGTCGGCGAGGTGTGGAACGGGACGCATCCGGAGGACGGGTCCGAGCTGATCGTCGAGGAGACCATCCCCGAAGGCTTCGCGCCCCCGGACCTCGACGAGGAGCCCCAGCTCACCGCTCCAGGCGTCGACATGGAGCTCGTGCACGAGATCGCCAACAGCCTGCGCTGAATCTCTTGAGGCGGGCGCCTCCCGGCCGCCCGCCTCTTCTCTCAGGCTCGCTGCACCTGCCGCATCTGGGCGACGACTTCCTGGCCGCTGAAGAACAGGGCTGAAAGCTCGTTGCGGGTCTCTTCTCCCAGCGCCTCGCGATCGGTCTCGGTCGTGAGGATCCCCTTCGGGGTCAGCACGTAGAACCGCACTCTTCCGGGGCCGGGGAGAGGATGATTGGCGGTCTTGATCATCCGCGGGACCGCCTTCCCCGCCAAGGCCAGGAAATCCTTGGCGGCCTTGCGGACGGTCTCGTGCGCTCCCCCGCCGACCATGCCGCCGCCCGACTGGTAGTAGAGGCCGGCGTCCCCATCCGCGAAGCAGGCCAGGGTCACGGCCGAGTCCGAGATCACCATCTCCATGAGCGCGCCGTAGGGCTCGTCTTCGCTGCCGCCCAGGACGAAGTTGGCCGGCACCTTGTCCAAAGCCCTCTTGCGCAGCCGCATGAAGACCGCTTCGGGCGGCTCTTCGACCTTGGCCGGCCGGGCCACGGCGGGGCGCTGCCCCGCTCCCGGCGCCGCCGCACCGGTGGATGGGGGCGCGATCTTCCGCTTGTAGTACCAGAAGGCGGCGACGAAGACGATGAGGAGGAGGATCTGAATCGGATGGATGTGACGCATGGATATCTTTGCGGGCCTCCCGCCCGCCAGCGAAGCGGCGCTCGCCGGGTACGTCCTGAATTGGGTTGTACGAGACCGTTCTAGCGGGTAATCCTAACGGAGACGGCCCGTCAGCGGTAGAGGGAATGATGGCGGAACCGGATATGCTTCACGGGTGAGCGATCCACACGCCGCCAGGATGCAGCGCCTGCAGGAACGGGTGCTGAACGGACCCGGGAAGCTGAGCCCGGCCGTGCGCAGAGCCATCGCTGGTGAAAGCAGTGAGGAAATCCCGCCCGCGCTCCTTCCCTATCTCGACAAGGTTGCCCGCCACGCCTACACGGTGACCGACGAGGACGTCCAGGATCTGCTCCGGGCCGGTCTCTCCGAGGATGAGATCTTCGAGGCCACCGTTGCCGCGGCCCTGGGAGCCGGCCTCAAGCGTCTGCGGGCGGGCCTCGCCGCTCTCGGAGAGGAGTGAGCGATGGCTCTTCGTCTGCAAAAGCTTCGCGACGGCCAGGGCTGGCTGCGCAAGCTCCAGTTTGCCCTCATGCCCTGGACGGTGGGGTTTCCGGCCAACGACGTGGTCCGGACCCTCGCCTACCGGCCGGGGTTCTTCGGCCGTCCCTTCTCCGCCCTGCTCCAGAGCGTACTCCGGGGCCGCTCTCCCTGGTCGGTCGCCGAGCGGGAGCTGTTCGCGAGCTTTGTCTCCTCCCGCAACCAGTGCGTGTTCTGAACGAAGGCCCACGCTGCGGTCGCGGCGGAAGCGGATGAAGAGATGGCCCGTGTCGTAGGGGTCGCCGAGGGAGACGCGTGGCGGACCGACCTGCTCCGCGAGGAGGTCCGCGTGGCCTTCGGCTTCCTGGAGAAGTTGAACGCCCGGCCCGAGGAGATCGGCCCGGACGACATCCAGGCCCTGCGCGACGCCGGCCTGAGCGACGAGGCCATCCGCGACGCGATCTACGTCTGCGCCTCGTTCAACGTCATCGATCGGCTGGCGGACGCGTTCGGGTTCGACGTGCCGTCATACGAAAAGGGCCACAAGGCCGCGAGGTTCCTGCTGAAGATCGGGTACCGGGGGTAAAAATCCGCCTCAGAGCCTGTGAAAAAATCGCCCTTCTGCGCCAACCAATCCGGCCGGCCCAACGGGCCGGGAGAATCCAGCCCAGGGCTGAGGCCGCAGGCCGATGCCCTGGGAAAAC
>JANOCF010000022.1:0-2275 GCA_031412055.1 Holophagales bacterium
CGCGCCAGCCGCCTGACGGCGTCTCGTGCTCGTCCGCGCCAGCCGCGGCGCCTCCCACCCGCCCGCCCCCGTCCAAACCCCATTCCCGTGACTGCTTTTCTGCGCGGGTTTAAACCAACAAACGCGCCCGGCCGAACTCGCCAAAACGCAGGCCCGGCGGGCTTTTGCGCGCCTCAAAAAACGAAACCGGTTTCGTTTTCCGTACCGGAGGCGGCTGCGGGAGGGAGGCCGCGGCGGATGAGCGGGACTAAATCCCTTGCGGCTCAAGCACTTCCGCGACGAGGGTTGGCGGGAAACAGTAGTAACCAGAATCACGCTTTTGGTTACTCGGCTGTCCAGTCGAGATGATAGGGTTGCGCAGCCTATGAAGACTGCTGGAGACCGCTCCGGAATGTCGCAGAGACAACCCATTGTCGAGGAGTACGGGCGCCTTGCGTCGCACTATGACGTGAAGTGGTCCTTCTACGTCGAAGCCACAACCCGCGAGACGTTGGCGCGTCTGACTCTAGGGCCCGGGGAGCGGCTGCTCGATGTCGGCTGCGGTACCGGAGCCCTTCTGCACTCCCTGTCGCAGCGCTATCCTGGCGCGCAACTGACCGGCGCCGATCCCGTGCCGGAGATGCTGGCAGTCGCCCGCCGCAGGTTGCCTCTCGAAGTCGAGTTGCGAGCCGGATGGGCGGAGCAACTGCCGTTCGAAGCTGAGCAGTTCGACGTTGTCGTTTCCTGCAACGCCTTTCACTACTTCCGGGACCCGGGCGCCGCCTTGCGCGAGATGAGGCGGATCCTCGCACCGGGAGGCCGGCTGATCATCACCGACTGGTGCGACGACTATCTCGCATGCCGGGTCTGTGACCTGTATCTGCGTCTGTTCAGCCGGTCTCACGTCAAGGTGTATCGCCAGAGGGAATGCCAGCATCTGCTGCTCGAAGCCGGATTCCGCAACGTGGACCTCGACCGCTACAAGATCAATTGGCTTTGGGGTCTCATGACCGCGACTGCCGAAGTCTCACAATCCTGAACGAGGGCTCGCCTTACCGGCGCACCGCGCGGGATCGAACGCCAGGACCGGTCCGCTCAGGGTCCCGACGTAAAGGGTTTCGCCAGAAGCCCCCAACCCCCGTGGCACCCCTTTTACGGGGCAAGACCATGCCTGTGATCCGGTACCGAGATCCAGGGAAACCAGCGTCCCGTCCCACCCGACTACAGCCCGGCCTTCGTGGATCAGAGGGCGAAAGGTCGTAAGCTCCTGGTCGGAACGGAACGACCAGAGAGTCTTGGAGAGCGAGGGATCTAGGCAGGCGAGCGTGTACGAGCCCTGCTCGGAAGCCGAACCTTCCAGCTCCACCGAAAGCAGCAGCAGACATCCGCCCGCCTTTACGAGATCGCCGTAGGGCATGCCTTTCAGGTCGAGCCCCGCCAGGACGCTGCCATCCTCGCGGCTCAGCCGATGGAGCCGGCCGGCCAGGGTGCCGACGACGACGGTGAAGCCCACGACCTCAACCGACGTGTTCAGTCGCTCACCGAGATCGGTCCGCCAGATCCTGCGCCCTGTCGTGGTGTCAAGGGCTTCGACAGAGCCCGGACGCCAGCCCACGAAGAGACGGTCTCCATCCAGGACAGGATCGAGCAGGCGGTCCCCGGCATCTGACGGAGGCGAGGTCCTCCAGACGATCCTGCCGCTTTCGAGATCGACGGCGACGACCTCGCCCGAGTAGCTGACCGCGAAAGCAGTGTCCCCCCGGCGGAGGATTTGCGCACCCACGCCGCCGGGAAAAGCGTGCTTCCAGCGGACGGTTCCGCTCGACCGATCCAGGGCATAGAGATATCCCTGAGACACGTAATCCGAGCCCACGACCACCAGCCCGTCTGTCACCAGGGCGTCGCCGTGGAACTGGGCGGCAGGGCCGTCGGCCGAGGTGTCGTAGCTCCAGGCGACCTGGCCCGTCGTTCTATTCAGAGCGAAGAACTTGCCTGAGCAGGAGCCGATGTAGAGGTGGTCCCCCGCGACCGCGGGGGTGATGAAGACTCAGCCGCGTGTGTCGAAAGACCAGGCGACCGGGTCCGCCGGTCGGGCTGGTTCCGCGAGGGTCAGGACAAGCAGGACGTTGAGAAAGACCGGATTGAGGACCATGCCCCATTTTACGAGCGGGGAGCCGGTACTGTCCAAAGCATGGTCACTCGGGCCGGACAAGGCCCTGGAGCTCCCCGAGGAGCTGCGCCATCGCCGGGCGGAGCGGGCTCGCCTTCCTGCGCCGCCGCTCAAGCGGACTGCTCC
>JANOCF010000023.1:0-2785 GCA_031412055.1 Holophagales bacterium
CCGCGGCTTGCCGTTCTCCAGGGCGAGCACGTGCTGCTGGGCCGCGGCCAGCAGGGAAAGACGATCCTGCGAGCGGCCGGCGATCCAGGGCGCCCAGTCGAATCCATGGAAGAGCCCGCGGCAGATCTCGTAATGCTTGAGCATCACGGCCACAGCCTCTGATTGATCCAGAGCTGTCCTTCCGGTTCCGCCGCTCTCCGTGTAGGTCTTGAGCGCTGCCTTGAGCTCGTCGGCGAGCCCGAGGTAGTCCACGACCAGCCCGCCCGGCTTGTTCTTGAACACGCGGTTGACTCGCGCAATGGCCTGCATCAGCCCATGGCCGCGCATCGGCTTGTCCACGTACATCGTGTGAAGCGATGGCGCATCGAATCCGGTGAGCCACATGTCGCGCACGATCACGATTCGGAAGGCATCGCCCGGATCTCGGAAACGCTTCGCCAGTTCCTCCCTGCGTGACTTGCTGCGAATGTGTGTCTGCCAGTCTAGCGGATCGGTCACCGAGCCGGTCATCACGACTTTCAGAGAACCCTGCTCATCATCCTCCTGGTGCCAGTCCGGCCGAAGAGCAGCGATCTCCTGATATAGAGCGACACAGATGCGGCGGCTCATGCACACCACCATCGCTTTGCCTTCCATCGTTGCAAGACGATTCTCGAAGTGCTCCACCAGGTCGCGTGCAATGAGCTTGATCCGGTTCTTTGAGCCGACGACCGCCTCGAGCTGTGCCCACTTACTTTTCAGCTTTTCTTTACGGTCGATCTCCTCGCCTTCCGTGGCCTCCTCGAACTCGGGATCGATTTTCGGGAGTTCGGATTCCTTCAACTTCAGCTTGGCCAGACGGCTCTCGTAATAGATCGGAACCGTAGCCCCGTCGATGACTGCCCGCTGGATGTCGTAGATGCTGATGTAGTCGCCGAAAACGGCACGCGTGTTGGCGTCAGTCTGCTCGATGGGTGTACCGGTGAATCCGATAAACGACGCGTTGGGCAGCGCGTCGCGCATGTTCCGCGCAAAGCCGTCGATAAAGTCGTACTGGCTACGGTGGGCCTCATCGGCGATCACTACGATGTTGCGCCGCTCCGAAAGGATGGGATGCCTGTCGCCCTTCTCTTCCGGGAGGAATTTCTGGATCGTCGTGAAGACGACTCCTCCGGCGGAGATCTTCAGCTTCTCGCGCAGGTCGGCGCGATCCGTGGCCTGCACGGGCGGCTGGCGAAGCAACTCGCGGCAACGGGCGAAGGTGCCGAAGAGTTGGTCGTCAAGGTCGTTGCGATCGGTGATCACGACGATGGTGGGGTTTTCCATCGCCGGGTGCACGATAACGCGGCCGGCGTAGAAGGCCATTGTCAGGCTCTTGCCTGAACCTTGGGTGTGCCATACCACCCCGACGCGGCGGTCACCGGGATCACCGCCGGGCTCACCTCCGGATCCGTAACTCCCCAGAGGCTCCGCTACCATACCGAGAGAGGGCACGCGAGCCGCCCGCAACGTTTCCTCCACGGCGACGTTCACCGCGTGGAACTGGTGATAGCCCGCTATCTTCTTCGTAAGCTTCCCGCCGCCCTCATCCTCGAAGACGATGAAGTGCCGCACCAGATCTAGGAACCGCCGCTTCTCGAACACCCCTTCCAGCAACACTTGCAACTCGGCCATCCAGGCCGGAGCATCCCCCAAGCCTGCAATGGTGCGCCAAGGCTTGAACCACTCCTTACCCGCGCCGATTGCGCCGATGCGCGCCTGGACACCATCGGATGCCACGAGCGCAGTATTGAAAGCGAAGAGCGCGGGGATTTGCGCCTGATAGGTTTGGATCTGCTGGAACGCGTTCCAGACCGTTGCGTTTTCGTCGACCGGGTTTTTGAGCTCGATCACCGCCAGGGGCAGACCGTTCACGAAGAGCACCACGTCCGGCCGGCGCGTGCGCTGCCTGTCGGCCACGGTGAACTGATTGACGGCCAGCCAGTCGTTGTTGTCCGGATCCTCGAAATCGAGCACCCGGACCTGCGCGCCGCCAATGGAGCCATCGGGCCGGCGATATTCCACCGTGACGCCCTCGACCAGCATCCGGTGCATGACGCGGTTGCGCTCCATCAGCGACGGCGCGTCGGAACGCGTCAGCTTGCGGAAGGCGTCTTCAAGCGCTTCGGATGGGAGATCCAGATTGAACTGCACGAGGGCCTTGCGAAGCCGTTTCTCCAGGATAACATCCCGGTAGGCTGGATCGTTTCGCTCGGCCGAGAGCATTCCTGCGGCGACCTCCGGACCGTGCAGCACGGTATAGCCCAGAGTCTCCAGCCAGACGAGGGCGGCCTCTTCGGCGTCGGATTCGGTGAATCTCGTCATGTTGTCCTTTTCACCCCTCCCGCCTGAGGGTTCTCTTGGTCAGAGTCCCAATGGGCTGGGTTGTCGAGGATGTATTGCCTTATCTCATTCAGAGATCTGTCGTTGCGCAAGATGTGTTCGTAATAATTGCGTTGCCACAATCGTCCGCGGAAGGCCGGCCACCCCGATTGTTTGACGCCCTGTATATACAAATCCGTAGTCACCGATTTGAACGCTCCCACAACATCGCCCAACCTCGGCCCGTTCGTTTCCACCCCTACGAACGACGTAGGGGCAACCCTTGTGGTTGCCCCTGGAACCACGACGGTCCTGGTGGTCGATTCGAATTCCGCAATGCCGGCGACCGGCAACGCGGTATCCGGCAACGTGGTGGCCGGCAACGCGGAGACCGGCAACCCGGCGATGGGCGACGTGACATCCGGCAACGTGATGTTTGGCAACG
>JANOCF010000024.1:0-3307 GCA_031412055.1 Holophagales bacterium
CCCGGGCGCTGGCCGACGGCGATACCGTCAACGCCCAGAACCCCCGCGGCGCGGTGAACAACGAAGGTTTAAGCAACGGCCAGAACGCGCCCAACCCCCACGCGCAGGTGGAGGTCCTGACGGATGCCTATGCCCGCGCCGGGGTGGACCCGCGGCGGGTGCAGTACGTGGAGACCCACGGCACGGGCACCCCGCTGGGCGATCCCATCGAGGCGCGGGCGCTGGCCGCGGTGCTCTGCGCCGGCCGCGATCCATCCCGCCCGCTGGTGATCGGCTCGGCCAAGACGAACATCGCCCACCAGGAGGGCGCGGCCGGCATCGCCGGGCTGATCAAGCTCGCGCTGGCCATCCATCACCGGCAGATCCCGCCGAGCCTGCACTTCAAGACGCCGAACCCGGACATCCCCTTCGAGGAGCTGGGCCTGCGCGTGCAAACGGAGGTAGGTCCGTGGCCGCTGCCGGAGGGTGAAGAGGGTGAATCGATCCTGGCTGGTGTCAGCTCGTTCGGGTGGGGTGGGACCAACGCTCATCTGGTGCTGGAGGGATTTCCCCCCCCTGGCTCCCCTCTCCTTCCCCTCCTCACCCCTCCCGAGGAGAGGGAGGAAACAGCAAGGCCCGTCTTTGTCTTTTCCGGCATGGGCTCGCAATGGCCGGGCATGGCCCGCGATCTTCTGCGCTCCGAACCGCTGGTGCGGGCGCGCCTGGAGCGCTGCGACCGCGCCCTCCGTCCCCAGGTCGGCTGGTCGCTCCTGGACGAGCTGATCGGGGGAGACCGCTGGGGCGACATCGAGGTAGCGCTGCCGTGCGTGGCCGCCCTGGGGATCGCCCTGGTGGACCTCTGGCGCTCCTGGGGGATTGTGCCCGGGGCGGTGGTGGGGCACAGCTCGGGCGAGATCGCGGCGGCGTACACGGCCGGTGTCCTGACCCTCGAGGATTCGATGCTCGTGGCCGTCCACTACAGCCGCGCGCTGGGGAAGATCCAGGGGCCGGGAGGCATGGGCGTGATCGGTCTGCCGCCGGAGGAGACCGCGCAGCGGATCGCGGCCGAGGGCCGTGACCTCACCGTGGCCGGGTGGCTCAGCCCGGCCTCCGCCGCCGTGGCCGGCAACGCCTTGGAAGTCGACGCCTTCCTCGTGGGGGTCGCGCCAGGCGGTGTCTTCGGCGCCCGGGTGCCCCTGCTGGATGTGGCCGCCCACACGGCCCAGGTGTTGCCGTACCTTCCCGCCCTGCGGGAGGCTCTGGCCGGCCTGGAGCCGCGTCCGGCGGCGGTTTCGCTTTTTTCGACCTTGAGCGGAGAGCTGCTGGACCGGCCCATGGACGCGGACTACTGGGCCGACAACGTGAGCCGGCCGGTCCTCTTCTCCCAGGCCGTGCAACGGCTGCTCGCACTGGGGAACAGGCTCTTCCTGGAGATCGATGCCCATCCCATCCTGACCACGCCGCTGGAGCAGGGCTTCGCGGCGGCCAGCGTGTCTGGACGGATCCTCCCTTCGTTGCGCCGGGGTGAGACGGCGCGGGAGGTCCTGTCGGGCTCCCTGGCTGTCCTCGAAGCCGCGGGATTGCGCGTCCGCGAGGAGCGTCCGCGGGCGGAGCTGGTACCGATCTCGGCGCGGTCTCTCGAGGCCCTGTGCGACCTGGCGCTGAAGATCGCCACGACCGAGGACACCGAGCCCGTGCGGCTCCGCGACCTGGCCTGGACCGCGGCAGTAAAGCGCTCTCACCACGAGCACCGGTTGGCCGTCGTGGCGCGAACCGAGGGCGAGCTGGCGGACCGTTTGAAGGCGTTCGCCCGTGGCGAGGCCGTGGCCGGTGCCGTGGCAGGCCGCAGGGCACGGGGAGAGACAGGAGGGTTGGTCTTCGTCTTCTCCGGCCAGGGTCCTCAGTGGCCGGGCATGGGGCGGCAGCTCTTCGACACGGAGCCGGTCTTCCGGCGCTTGGTGGAGCGGTGTGACGAGACCCTGCGTCCGCTCCTCGGCTACTCGTTCAGAGAGCGGATGGAGTCCGAGGACGACGCGCTCGCGCACACCGAGGTGGCGCAGCCCGCGATCTACGCGCTTCAGGCCGGCCTGGCCGCCCTCTGGCGCGAGTGGGGAGTGATTCCCTCCGCCGTGGTGGGCCACAGCGTCGGCGAGGTGGCCGCCGCCCATGTGGCGGGCGCCCTCACTTTGGAGGAAGGAGCGATCGTGGCCGCCTGCCGTGGCCGGGCCATGGAGCCGGCACGCGGGCTCGGCCGGATGGCTGCGGTGGAGCTGCCCGCCGCAGAGGTGGAAACCCTGCTCGCCGACCTCGGAGGCCGCGTGGCCGTGGCCGCGGTGAACAGCCCGGCGGCCACCACCGTGGCGGGCGATCCGGAAGCGCTGGACGAGCTGGTCCGCCGGCTGGAGGCCCTGGGGGTCACCTGCCGGCGTCTGCGGGTAGAGTACGCCTTTCACACCGCGCAGATGGACCCTTGTGTGCGCGAGCTGCGGCCGCTGCTGGCGGAGCTGCGGCCGCGGGCGGTGACGATCCCGATGATCTCCTCAGTCACGGGGGCGCCCGTGGCTGGCCCGGACCTGGACGCCGGCTATTGGTGCGCCAACGTGCGGCAGCCGGTGCGCTTCGCCCCGGCCCTGGAGGTTCTGGCAGGGGGTTCCGCGTTCCTGGAGATCGGTCCGCACCCCGTGCTCTCCGTGGCCGTGAGCCAGACCCTGGAAGCTGTGGTGCTGGCGTCGCTGCGCCGGGGCCGCGATGAGCGGGAGACGCTCCTGGAAACCCTGGGATCGCTGTGGGTCCTGGGTCAGCCGGTGGACTGGACGGGAGTCCACCCGGACGGCGGCCGGCAGGTACGGCTGCCTACTTACCCCTTCCAGAGGCAGCGCTACTGGTTCGAGGCGCGGGAGAAGCCGAAGGCTCCGGCGGTATCTCCTTCGATACCCCCGATCACGACGCCGGCCGTCGTGATGCCGGACCCGCCGCCCGTAGCGGTCTCGGAGGACTTTTTCGTCGAGGGGCTGCTCGCGGAGCAGCTCGACGCTTTCAACCGGATGGTGGCCATGCAGCTCGAGCTGCTCGGCCGTTCGGAGCTTAGGAGCTGAGATGCTTGCACGCTCCAACAAGGCGTCCTCAGCCTGCGGCCCTCACCCCCGGCCCCTCTCCCAGCCGCACGCCCTGACCCCCGGGAGAGGGGCCGGGGGCATAGGCGCTAACTTTGTGGCGGTAGCCCGGCCCAACGGGCCAGTAGAGTCCAGCCCAGGGCTGAGGCCGCAGGCCGATGCCCTGGGAAAACAACCCACAGAACCATGCGGCCTGAAGGGCCGCGAGAGCGGGC
>JANOCF010000025.1:0-2430 GCA_031412055.1 Holophagales bacterium
GACCGCCAACATCGACGAGATCGCGGTCACCTTCATCTGTGACGAGGACCTCGTCAACGAGGAGGCCTTCGGCGACATCTACCTGCCCAAGGGCGGGCTGATCTACGCCGGCACGATCCAGTTCAACGGCTGGGCTCTCGACTGGGAGGGCGTCAACCAGATCGAGATCCTGGTGGACGGCGAAGTCGCCGGCACAGCCACGCACGGCCTGACCCGTCCCGGCGTCTCGGCCCTGTTCCCGGGCTATCCCGAGAGCGCGGCGCCGGGCTGGACCTTCTCGCTCGACACCACTCACTACTCGAACGGCAAGCATGAGCTCGAGGTGCTCGTCCGGGACGACGTGGGCGGCGAGACCTACATCGGCCGTCGCCAGTTCACGGTCGAAAACCCGTAGAGAGAGCCTCAGACCGGCTGCGCGAGCGCCCCGTCTTCGGACGGGGCGTTTTTGTTTAGGGTATCCTTCGCGGCCATGCCGGCGATCGAACGCATTCTCTTTTTCGGCACGCCGGATTTCGCGGTCCCCACGCTTGAAGCGCTGGTGCAGGCGGGGCGGCGGCCGATCCGCGTGGTGACGCAGCCCTCGCGGCCTGTCGGCCGGAGTGGCCACAAGCTCCAGGACCCTCCCGTTGCCGTCCGTGCCCGCGAGCACGGCATCGAGATCGTTCAGCCGGAGAAGGTCCGCGCGCCCGACTTCCTGGCCTGGGCCGCGGAGCTTGTTCCGGACGTGGGCGTGGTGGTGGCGTTCGGCCAGATCTTCCCCCGCGCGCTCCTCGGCCTGCCCAGGCTCGGCTGCGTCAACCTCCATGCCTCGCTCCTGCCGCGCTGGCGCGGAGCCGCGCCGATCCAGGCGGCCGTCGCGGCCGGCGACGAGCGCACCGGCAACACCACCATGCTCATGGAGGCGGGGCTCGACACCGGCCCCATCCTGCTCCGCGAAGAGACGGCGATCGGCCCGGAGGAGACCGTGGGCGAGCTGTCGCGTCGGCTCTCCGAGATGGGCGGACGCCTCATGGTGCGGACGCTGGAGGCGCTGGAGCGGGGCGAGGTCCGGCCCCAGGCGCAGGACGACGCGGCAGCTACCCATGCACCGCGCCTGACCCGCGAGAGCGGCCGGGTCGACTGGACCCTGACGGCGCGGGAGATCGGCAACCGCTGGCGCGCCTTTACTCCCTGGCCCGGGCTGTCCGCCGAGCTGCGCGGCGAGCCGGTGAAGCTGGTGCGGGTCGAGGTCTTGCAAGAAGAAGCCCTGGACGTCGCCCTGGACGTCGCCCTTGACGTTGCCCCGGGCACGTTTGTGGGCCTGCGGGACGGGCGGCTCGCCGTCGCCTGCGGACAGGGGCTGCTCGGACTTGCCGAGCTCCAGCGGCCCGGCCGCAAGCCGTCGCGGGGCTCCGACTTCGCCAACGGGGAGCGGCTGGGGACCGGCGAGCAATTCTCCTGAAATCCTATTGTCTGCGCGGAGGGACATGAACCGACGTCGAGACGTACCTCAGCAGCTGGGCAACAGCCGCAAGCTCACGGCGCGGCGCACGCCGCAGGACAACGTGCGCGGGGCTGCGGGCTGGGTGCTCGACCGGACCCTGCAGTCGCTGGCGCCGGTCGATTCCTTTCTGGACACGGCTCTCGAGCGCTTCGACGAGCGCGACCAGGGGCTGCTGCGCGAGCTGGTCATGGGCAGCCTGCGCTGGCTCCGCCGCCTGGACCACGTGATCTCCACGGCCAGCAGCCGCGGCTTCGACCAGATCGAGCCCGCGCTCCACTCGCCGCTGCGCATCGCCGTCTACCAGCTCCTCTTCCTCGACCGCGTCCCGGCCCACGCCGCCGTCCATGAGGCCGTGGAGCAGGCACACCAGCTCACCCATCGCGGCGGCGCGAGCTTCGTCAACGGCGTGCTGCGCCGCATCGCCCGCGAGTCCCGCCTGGAGGACTGGCCGGTCAAGGAGGCCGACCCCGTGCGGCGGCTGGCCATCGAGAAGAGCCATCCCGACTTCCTGGTGGCGCGCTGGCTGGACCGCTTCGGCCGCGAGCGGACGCTGCAACTGATGGAGGCGAACAACCGCCCCAAGCCCATGCAGCTCCTCGCGTTCCGCGACCGCGGCGGCCGCGAGCTGCTGGCCGAGGCGCTGATCGACGAGGGGCTCGAGGTCGAGGCCGCGTCGCTCTCCTCCCTGGGGCTTACCGTGCGCCGGGGCAACCCGCTGACCACGGCCGCGTTCCGCCGCGGCGACTTCTACATCCAGGACGAGGCGAGCCAGGCCGCGGCGCTGATGCCGCCTCCGCGCCCTGGCGAGAGGATTCTCGACGCGGCCGCGGCTCCAGGGGGCAAGAGCTTCTCGCTTCTCGCCCACGAGCCCACGGTGCGGATCACGGCCGCGGACGTGGCGCTGTCGCGGATCGGAGTGCTGCGGTCCAACCTCCTGCGCCTGCGCC
>JANOCF010000026.1:0-4641 GCA_031412055.1 Holophagales bacterium
GTCGTTCCGCAACTTAACCGCTCTCGCCGGTGTGATCGAGCGGCGGCGCGCTGCCTGAGCGGCGCTTCCGCCCGGCGGCTCGAAGGAGAATGTCATGAGAATCATCACGGAAGGGGCGGCCAATATCGAGCCGACCCGCAATGGTTTCGTCGCCGTCTATCCGCCGAACCGGTATTGGCGCCCCGAGAGCGTCAGCGAGTCTCTGGCGCCGAAGCCGCTCAACATCTACTTGCACACGCCCTACTGCATCCAGCGGTGCGCCTACTGTTATTTCAAAACCGCGACGATCGGGGAGACCCGCAGGTCCGAGATCGACCGCTATGTCGCCGCCCTCTGCAGGGAGTTGGAGCTCTCGGCCAGCCATTTCAACCTGGGCTCCCGGCCGGTGCGCAGCGTGTACTTCGGAGGAGGCACCCCGACCCTCCTTTCGGACGCGAATCTCAATCGCCTGATGCAGACCCTGCGCGACAACTTTACCTTCGACAGTCCCGAGATCGTCATGGAGGCGGAGCCGGTCACCCTCACCCCGGCAAAGGCCGAGGCCGTGCGCGATCTGGGCGTGACCCGGATCAGCCTCGGCATCCAGTCGTTCCACGACGACGTCGTGCTCAAGACGGGGCGGCACGACAAGGAGGTGCAGGCGCTCGAGGCGATCCGGCTCGCCAAGGCCACCGGGGCCGTGGTGAACGTCGATCTGCTGAGCGGGCTGGCGGGGGAGACTCAAGAGACGTGGGCCTACTCGGTGGAGCGAGCGATCGAGGCCGGCACGCAGGCCATCACGGTCTACAAGATGGAGCTCTACGCCAACACCGACTACTACACCGGCGTGCGCCAGAACACCCTGGACCTGCCGTCGGACGAGGCGGAGATCGAATTCATGAGCTATGCCATGGACCGCCTGGACCAGGCCGGCTACCACCCGGTCAACTTCTTCACCCACACCCGCGACCCGCAGCACGCGCAGCGGCACATCACCAACCGCTGGCTCGGCGAGGACCTCTGCTCGGTCGGCGTCTCCGCCTTCGGCTCGTATGGCAACTGGTCCTATCAGAACACGAGCGATCTCCTCGGTTACCAGGTCCAGGTCGAGGAGGGCCGGCTGCCTACCCTGCGCGGGTACACGCTGAGCGGCCTCGACCTGATGGTCCGCGACGTCGTGCTCGGCATGAAGCTGCTGAGCCTGGACCTCAAGGATTTCCGCAAGCGGCACGGCGTCGAGCTGAAGCGCCTGTGCGCACCCACGCTGGAGGCCCTCGAACAGCAGGACTTCATCACAGTCGACGACACGACGATTACCCTCACCCGCAAGGGGCGCCTCTACGGCGACACGGTCGGCAAGACCGTGGGCGCCAGCCTGCAGCAGCTCCTGTCGGGAGAAGGGGCGGCATGATCCTGACGCCGGACTTCGTCTTCATCCACTACCCGAAGACGGGGGGAACGTTCGTGACCCAGATGCTCTCCCGCGTCTACGGAGGCCGGGAGGGCGCGTTCGTCGACACCGAGAAGCACGCCACCTGCAGCGAGATCCCGGAGGAGCACCGGCACAAGCCGATCGTGTCGACGCTGCGCAATCCGTTCGAACGCTACGTGTCGCAGTACCGCTTCGCCTGGTGGAAGCTTCACCCCGACCTCTACTGCGGGGTCGACGAGATGAAGAGCGCCTACCCACACTACCCGGACATCACGTTCGAGGAGTTCGTCCACCTGGCGAACACCAAGTTCCTCAACTGCTACCAGCGGCGCCCCACCGGCTTCGAGAACCGGAGCTTCCCGCCGGGCCGGGAGCTGGGTTGGCACACGGAGCAGTTCGTCCGCTTCTACTTCCGCAACCCGCGGGAGGTCTACGCCCGGCTCGACGAAAGCTCCTTCGACAGCGGGGAATTCCGGCGGGACATGTACACCGTCCAGTTCCTGCCGGTCGAGCGCCTGAACGACGCTCTTCACGAGCTCCTGCTCGGGCTCGGCCACCCGCCCGAGGAGATCGACTTCATCCGCTCGTCGGACAAGATCTTCCCCGTGGAGGGCGGACGCGCGCCGGGGGACCGCTGGGAGGACTACTACACGCCGGAGATCCGCGAGTACATCCGCAACCGGGAGCGGCTCCTCTTCGAGCTCTTCCCGCAGTTCGACGTGGTCGGGGAGGAAGTGCATGCCTGAGCCGAAGGTGGCCCTGGTGACGGGCGGCAACAAGGGGATCGGCTTCGAGATCTGCCGCCAGCTCGCGAGCCAGGGGTGGAAGGTCCTGCTCACGGCTCGCAACCCGGACGCGGGGATGGCCGCCCGCGAGAAGCTGGCGGCGCAAGGGGGAGACGTCCTCTTCCATCCCCTGGACGTGACCGATCCCGAGGCGATCGAGCGCGTCCGCGAGTATGTCGAGCGGGAGCTCGGCCGCCTCGATGTCCTGGTGAACAACGCCGGCGTCTCGCCCGAGCAGGGAAAGGTCGCGACTCAGGTGGACATGCCCACAGTCCGCGCCGTCATGGAGGCGAACCTGTTCGGGCCGTGGATGCTCTCTCTCGCCTTCATCCCCCTGATGAAGAGGACGGGCGGCGGGCGGATCATCATGGTGTCGACCGGCAAGGCGTCGTTCACCAAGCTTGCCGCCGACTACCCGGCCTACCGGGTTTCGAAGGCCGCGCTCAACGCGCTGACCGTCGTCCTCGCGGACGAGCTGCGGGACGCCAACATCCAGGTCAACGCCGTGACCCCCGGCTGGGTGAGGACCCACCTGGGCGGTATCCATGCTCCGCGCTCGGTCGAGGAGGGGGCGGAAGGCACCGTCTGGCTGGCGACCCTGGAGGGCGAAGGCCCCACGGGCAAGTTCTTCAGGGACCGGGAAGAGTTCCCGTGGTAGAGCCGGCCGGCACCACTCCTCCCAGACCGAACTTCTTCCTCATCGGGGCGCCCCGGAGCGGCACCACCGCGATGTACAGCCTGCTCAAGCAGCACCCGGACGTATACCTGTCGATCCTCAAAGAGCCGCACTTCTTCGGCACCGACCTGACGGTGCAGCCGCACACGATCCGCGAGCCCGACCTCTATAGCGGGCTGTTCGCGAACGCGGGCGGCTGCAAGCGCATCGGCGAAGGATCGGTCTGGTATCTCACCTCCTCGCGAGCCGCGCGGGAGATCCGGGAGTTCGCGCCGGATGCGAAGATCCTCGCCTTGCTGCGGGAGCCCGCCGACATGGCCTACTCGCTCTACCACCTCTACCGCCGCACCGGTAACGAGGATCTGCCGAGCTTCGAGGAAGCCCTCGCGGCCCAGGACGAGCGCCGCGAGGGGCGGCGGATTCCCCCGGGCACCTACTTCCCAGAGGGGCTGCAGTACGTCGAGGTGGCACGCGCCGCGGACAAGGTCGAGCGCTTCTACTCGGCTTTCGGCCGCGACCGGGTCCGCGTGATCCTGTTCGAGGACTTCCGCCGCGACAATGCAAAGGTCTACCGGGAGGTGCTGGAGTTTCTCGACATCGAACCCGGGTTCACCCCCGAGCTCGACCCGGCGCGCGCGGCGGAGCGGATTCAACTGATGGCCATCCGGCAGCTCCGGCAGACCGACCCGCGGGTGCGGCGGCGGATGAGCCGCGAGGGGATCAAACAGCACACCGGCCCCAAAGCCCAGCCGATGCCGCCAGAGGTGAAGGCGCGGCTGCGGGAGATCTTCCGCTCCGACGTGGTGCGGCTGGGCGACCTCCTCGGCCGGGATCTGTCCCACTGGAACGATTGATGGCGGAGCCGGACGTCCGCCTCGACCGTCTCCTGCGGGCGGCACGCAAGATCAAGCGCCTGCGCGCCCGCGCCGAGCGCTGGGGCACCGAGAGCCTGGAGGAGCACTTCCGGCGCCTGCAGGCCCTGCGGCTGCCGGAGCTGCCGCTCGTCATGCGCGATCACGACCCGGAATGGGTGGACCTCTTCGCCCGGGAGAAGGAGCGCCTGCTCGAGCAGCCGGGAGTCTCGGCCCTGGATGTCCAGCACTTCGGCAGCACGTCGATCCCGCTGCTCCCCGCCAAGGACATCATCGACTTCTACGTGGCGGTCGAAGGACCGGCGGTCACCCCGGAACGGGAGGCGGCCTTCGCGAGGCTCGGCTACGATCTCTACGGCAACAGCCCGGTCGATCCGCGGGCCGTCTGGTTTTGGCGTACCAGCGGGCGTACAAGCGGCCAATGCGCCTATGCTGCCCACGTGTGCGAGCGCGACCGCCCCTGGATGACGACCGTGGTCAACTTCCGCGATTTCCTCCGTTCCCATCCCGAGGACCGGGAGCGCTACGCCGAGGCCAAGCAGCGGCTCGCGGTCGAGGAGGGCCAGGACTTCCTCGGCTACAGCGTCGGCAAGCTCGCCCTGATCGGCGAGGTCAACGAGAAGGCCGAGGCCTGGATTGCGGCGGGCCGGCCGGCATGACCACCCTGCCTGTCGACCGGAGCTTCGTGGAGGCGACGCTGGACCGCCCCGTCCTGCGCGCACCGGAAGGCGAGATCCGCGCCCGCGACGTGATCGGCCGCCTGCTGGACGCGGGGATCAGCGTCTACGTAGCCGGAGGCACTCCGCGCGACTGGCTCTCCGGCCAGGTGGCCATGGATGTCGACCTCTCCCTGGACCGCGACCTCGCATCGGTCCATGCCCTGCTGCTGGAGGCGTT
>JANOCF010000027.1:0-2395 GCA_031412055.1 Holophagales bacterium
CTCCGTCCGGGTGCGCAGCGTGCCCTCCGGCGTGCGGCTCGCCCTGCGGGGCCAGCCGTCTCTCTGGTTCCACGCCGGAGAGCTGACCCGGCCGGAGACGACGCCCGACTTCGGCGTCCTCCTCCAGGCGTACCTCGACGATGCAGGCGAAGCCTCGGATGGCGTCTGGCTGCTGCCGTTCGTCCTCCACTCCGACGCCTTGGGGCGGCTCGACGTGGAGCTGGAGATCGAGTACCTGCGCCGGATGAGCGTCCTGCCCGGCGGAGTCGCCGACGCCGCGCTCTCGTTCGACCACGGCGGCCTGCCCCGGAGCGGAGGCGCCCTGAGCGCCGCCCTGCCCGGAGATGCCCGCGTGGTGCGCGGATCGGGCCGGGTGGCCGGAGCCTTCGAGTCCACCCGCATCGCCTTTCAGCCGGAAGGGCCGCCGGTCGGCGAGCTCACCGTGGCCCCGGGCTCCTCGCTCGCGCACCCGGTCGTCCTCCCGCTCGCGGTCGAGGCCGTGGCCGTGGACTTCCTGCTCGCCTCAATTACCCGCTCGGCCCGCCTGCACCTCGACCTGCGGCTGGACCTGGACGGCAAGCCGGCCGGCGAGTCGATCCTCTCCGCGCCCGTGCCCTTTCCCCTGGACCGGGAGATGGCCGGCAGCGCCACCTGGATCAGCGTGCCGCTGGCTGCGCCGCTCCAGCTCCGGCCCGGCCAGGACCGGAACTACTGGCTGGTCGTCCAGAGCCTCGAAGGCGAAGCGGCGTGGAGCGTGGAAGCGGTGAAGGGGACCCTTCCGGGCATGCAGCTCACCCAGGACGGCGGCTTCTCCTGGCGGCAGGCCACGCTCCCCGCAGGCCCCGTCTCCGGACTCTTCCGCCTGCGCACCCTGCCCGGGACGTTCACCATGCCGGTCGAGCTGCTGGTGGGAACCGGCGAGGGCGAGCGCCGGGTGAGCCTGGCGCGCTTCGAGCCGCAGGGCCGGGTGGACCTCTCCCTCGATCTCCCCGAAGTCGCCGCGGCCTTCAACGAGGCCCTGGCGTCGGCGCCGGGCGGCTGCCCGGATGCCGAGCACCTGCTCAACGGCGGCTTCGACGAGTGGACGCGGACGGGGAGCGAGCTGGGGCAGATCTCGCACATCCTCCTGCAGGGCAACAACGGCATTCCGTTCGAGAGCGCGCGGCTGGCGGTCACCCCGGACGGGCGGACGGCCCTGGTCGCGTCCAGCCGGGACGACGCCGAGGTGGCCTTGCGGATCGTCGACCTCGACCATGAGGAGGCCGCCTCGGTCATCCTCGCGGAGCTGTCGGGCACCCGCATCGCCGGCCTGGTGGTCGATCCCGGCGGCGCCCGCGCCTGGGCCCTCCTGTCCAGTTTCAATGGCGGCTGGCTCTGGACCGTGGACCTGGCGAGCCGCCGGTCCGTGGGCGATCCGCTGCCGCTGTTTCCGCCGAACCAGACCTCCATGTCCGTGATGCAGGCGACCGCGCTGGCCGCGAGCCCGGACGGCGGGACCCTGTACGTGGCGCTCTCGGCCACCACCCAGGCGGGCGTCGCGGGAGGAGGCCGGGTGATCGCCCTGGATGCCCGCCGGCTGGAGGAGGCCGCTCTGCGCGGAGAGCCGGACGTCTCTTCCGCGGCGGCCGGCCACGTGGACTTCAATGTCCTCTCGCCGGCCGCCCTCGCGGTCTCGCCGGACGGCGCGTGGCTGCTGGTGCTCGGCGAGACCCTGGCCTCGCCTCCCCGGGCCGAGGTCGTGCCGGTGCAGACCGCGACCCTCCAGGTCGTGGACGCCCAGTCCTTGGATCTGGGGGCCTTTACGCCCCGGTCCGTAGCCTTCCTGCCGGACGGCCGGCTCGTGGCGCTCCTGGACGACCGGGTGATGGTCGCCGGGAGCGGGGAGGTCACGGTAACGGCCGAGCAGGCCGCCCTGGCGGTGGCCTCGGACGGCTCCCGCCTCTTCCTGGCGGGCGAGGAGGGGCTCACTCTGGTGGACCCGCGGCGCCGCACCGCCGCGGCGCCGCTGAAGCTCCTCGGCCCGGTCTCGGACGTCGCCGTGACCCCGGGAAGGGACCGGGTCCTCGCGTTGGTTCCGTCCATTGCGGCGCTCGTGTCGATCCCCCTTGGCACGGCCCTGCCCGTGGCCTGGATCGTAACCGCGGGGCGGGTGCGGCGCCTGGCCCTTCCGGGTCGCGGGCCGGCCGCCTTCCTGGGCGAGGTCGGGCAGCAGGGAGACGGTGTGGATCCCGCCCCGGTCGCCACCGCCGCGGTCTCCCAGGTCGTTGCGGTGACGGCGGGCTGCACCTACGAGCTGTTCTTCCAGGGGCTCGCCACCGAGCGGGACGCCGTGGCCGAGGTGATCTGGAAGACTGGGGCCTGCGGAGTGCCCAGGACCGACACGGTGGCGATCACG
>JANOCF010000028.1:0-1952 GCA_031412055.1 Holophagales bacterium
TCCGCACGGCGCTCTTCAGCTTCCTGGCCACGACGCAACCGGAGGACCTGGTCCTGATCTTCCTGGCCGGGCACGGCGTGCAGGACACCCTCAATCCCGACAACTTCTACTTCCTGGCCCACGACTCCGAGGACGCGAACCTGGGCGGGACCGCGATTCCGATGTGGGACCTGGGCAACGTCATGGACTACACCATCCGTTCCCAGCGCATCCTGGTCTTCGCCGATACCTGCCATAGCGGCGCCGTGCTCGGCCGGGGCGCGGCGGGGGATGGAAAGAACCTCAACTTCTTCAACAAGTACCTGGAGGTGCTGGCGAGAAAGAAGGGACGGCTGGTGCTGACGGCGAGTCAGGCCCACGAAAACTCGCTAGAAGCGGCCAAGCTGGCGCATGGGGCGTTCACCCACTCGATCCTTCTCGGGCTCGCCGGCTCCGCGGACGACAATCCCGCCGACGGGGTCATCACCGCCGGGGAGCTGGTCGACTTCGTCCGGGCCAAGGTACCTGAAGTGACGGAGGGCGAGCAGCACCCCTCCTACAGCGAGCAGGGCTTCGACATGAACCTGCCCCTGGCGTACGTGCGGCGCGAGAAGGCCGCGAAGAACTGAGGCCCAGGCCGTTCCACCGCATGAGATACGAGTGCTTCTCGATCCGCATCGAGCCGTCCCCGGGCGGTTCGTATGCCGTGTCTGTCCAGTCGCCTCAGGGCGACGGGCAGGGGACTTTTCAGCTCCCTCCCCTGACAAGGGCCGAGCCCGGACCCGGCCGGGCGGTCGGGCTCCGGGATGTGGCACAGCACCGCTCCACCCCGGCCGCACCGGTGCTCGACCAGGGAAAGGAGCTCTTCCAGGCGCTGTTCGGGGGGGAGGTCGCCAACCTGTTCCATGCCAGCCTCGGAAGCCTTCAGGAACGAAACCACGGTCTTCGCATACGGCTCTCGATCAATCCGCGATGCCCCGAGCTGGCGCCTCTCCAGACACTGCCCTGGGAGCTGCTCTGCCGTCCCGAGACGGAGGACTTCCTCTGCCTCAGCCGTCGCACGCCGGTCGTCCGCTCGCTGGAGGCGCCCCGCCGGCTGCGGCCTGCGATCGCCCGTCCGCGCCGGCTCCGGATTCTCGCGATCGCGGCGAGCCCGAAAGGCTCCCCGCCGCTCGACGTGGAGCGGGAGCGCACCCATCTCGAAGAGGCATGGAAGGGCCAGGACAGCAAGGCCGAGATCGTGTTCCTGCGGCGCGGGGGTATGGAGGAGATCCGCCAGGTCCTTCTGGCAGCGCCCTTTCACATCCTCCATTTCATGGGGCATGGGAGGTTCGATGAGGAGAGCTGCGAAGGGATGCTCGAATTCGAGCGGCGTGACGGAACCGGCGAGCTCGTCGAGGGGCGGCTTCTGGCCCAGCTGCTCTATGACTGCAAGTCGCTGCGTCTCGTCGTCCTCAACGCCTGCCACACGGCAGCGGCCGTCGGAAGTCACGGCCCGAACCCGTTCGCCGGGGTTGCCTCGTCCCTGGTGATGGGCGGAGTGCCCGCCGTCGTGGCGATGAGCGGGCCCGTGTCGGACCCCGCGGCCGTGGCCTTCAGCCGCACGTTCTACCAGCGGCTGGCAGCCGGAGATGCGATCGAAGCGGCCGTGACCGAGGGCCGCCTCGCGATCCGGCGCGCCGAGCCGTGGCACGGTGAGTGGGCGACTCCTGCCCTGTTCCTGCGCAGCTCGGACTCGATGCTCTTCGCGCCCCGCTCGACGGTCTGGGCCCGCCGCGCCGTTCTCCTGGCGAGCTTCGCCGTGGCTTTCGCGCTCCTGGGGATCCTGGCCTCGGGCTGGCTGCGGGAGCGCCGCGCCGCGGAGGTGGCGCAGCTGACCAGCAATGGCGTCGCTCTTCTGGGGCTCGGCAGGAAGGAGGAGGCCCGAAAGGACTTCCTCTCCGCCCTGGACATCGACCCCGCCAATGCCGCGG
>JANOCF010000029.1:0-1622 GCA_031412055.1 Holophagales bacterium
GTCTCCGCGGCGGCTCCCCCACTGCGCGGGAGAGGGAGCCTCCGCCCTCTGCCACGCCAAAGTCAGCTCTTATATGGACGGGGAAGGAAAATCGGAGTGTTGCGCTGCATCCAAACCAACACAACAGGCTTCCTGCAACGAAAAATTGGGCAAATGGAGCCCGTCTGAGCCGGTTTGCAACGCAACGGAGCCTTCCCGGTCCGTCCGGGAGCCTTTCTGCAACGCCGGGGAGTCTTCCCGCAACGCTCCTATGGCTTCCTCGGCGCTGCCGGATGCGGGTGCAGCGTTGCAGAAGCCTTCCGGAGCGATGCCGGAGCCTTCTCGTGCGTTGCGGAAGGCTTCCGCAGAGCTGCCAATCTTCCCCGCAGCGCTGCGGGAACCTTCCCGATCGTTGCGGGAGTCTTCCGGTGTGTTGCAGGAGAGTTACGGGGTGTCTCAGGAGACTTCGGTAGCGTTGCAGGAGTCCTCCGGAGCGTTCCGTGAGTCTCCTGCAACGCTACCCGGGCCTTCCCTAGTGGTCCGACTGCTCCCTGCCGTTCCTCCCGTTGCTGTAGACCAGCGCTGCCTCGCCTCGCAGCTCGTTGTTTTCGACCGCGGCCTCGTCCGAGAGGCGGGTGAGGAGCGAGGGAGCCCAACTGGAGGGGTATTGCCAGCCGGGCTTGGCCTCGTCGCCCTCCCGGCCCGAAGGATCGGGCAGGAAGCGCTCCACCATCTCCAGGGCGCGGGCCGTGAGCCCCGGGGCGACGGTCGCCGCCAAGGCCGCGATCCGTGCCTGGGGGGTGATGGTGAGGTGCGGCTCGCCATACCGGCAGGCCTGGACGATCCGCCGCGCCGCCCGCCGCCCGCCGATCGAGGTCAGCGGCGTCGAGTCGGAGACCGCGAACCAGGCGAGCTCCTCCTTGCGCTTGCCCTTGAACAGGGCGTGCACGTGCGAGCCCGTTCGCATCAGGCCCGGACAGACCGTGGTCACGTACACCCCGTCCTTGGCCAGCTCCACCCGCAGCCCGTTGGACAGGCCGGTGAGCGCGAACTTGCTCGCGCTGTACGGCAGCATGTGCGGAATCGCCACCTTCCCCCCGATCGAGGAGACGTTGACGATCCGCCCCTCCCGTTCCTTCTTGAGATGCGGCAGGGCCGCCCGGATCAGGTAGAGAGGACCCCAGAAGTGGACCTTGAGCGCGTCCTCGAAGTCCTGCAGGCTCATGTGCTCCATCGGACCGACCTGGATGACCCCGGCGTTGT
Organism: Holophagales bacterium; assembly: GCA_031412055.1. Classification (GTDB taxonomy): domain Bacteria; phylum Acidobacteriota; class Thermoanaerobaculia; order Multivoradales; family UBA5704; genus DATMER01. The sequence continues at coordinate 1,243 of JANOCF010000029.1, forward strand.
TGATCAGCACGTCGAGACGGCCGAAGCGCTCGACCGTGGCCCCCACCGCCCACTCCGCCTCCTCCTGATCCCGGACATCGCACGGCAGGGCCAGCACCCGCAATCCGCTCACCGTCGACAGCTCCCGCCGCGCCAGGTCCAGCTCTTCCGGATTCCGCGCGACGATCGCCAGCCGCGCTCCCTGGGTGGCCAGCTCGCGGGCGATGAGCAGCCCCAGGCCCCGCGAGCCTCCCGTGATGAGGACCACCTTGTCCTTGAAATCGAGGGGCGGGCGGCGGCGCACCGCCCTTGCCGCCGCGATCAGGCCGACGCCGGCAGCACCGGCCCACAGGGCCGCCGGAATCCGGTTTCCCCTCCCTTCGCCCCTCCCTCCGCGCCCC
>JANOCF010000030.1:0-5791 GCA_031412055.1 Holophagales bacterium
CCAGCTCATCCGCGATCTCCGCGGGCACGGGGCCCGCCGCCGCCAACTGAAGCCAGGCCCCCGGCCGGGCGATGCGCAGCATCTCGGCCTGGCGCGGCGCCGGATGGCGAGGGTCGAGCACCAGGAAGGCGTAGCGCAGAGACGGGACCTCGACGCGCGCGACGCCCGGGGCTTCGGTGGTCAGCACCTGCCCCAGGGCAGGCGTGAGATGCGCGACGCTCACCCCCACCTCTCGCATCCAGGATGCCAGCCGGCCGGGCTCGTCCATCGTCTCCGGATCGGGGATCACCACCGCGGCCCCTATCTGCAGCGGCGTGAAGATGTCGCGGTGCAGCGGGTCGTGCGCCAGTCCCGACAGCAGGCTGAAGCGGTCGGCGGAGGACAGCTCGAAGCGGCGGCACAGCCACGGAATGAAGTGCGAGAGCGAGCCGTGGCGGCCGAGCACGCCCTTGGGCACGCCCGTCGAGCCGGAGGTGAACGCCACATAGGCGGTGTCGTCAGGCCTCACCTCCACGGCCGGAGGAGCCGCGGGGACATCCGTCACGAAGCCGGAGTCGTCAGCCCGGGCCGGCAGTGTCAGACGGAAGGCACCCCTGAGAGCATCGAGAGCGCTTTCGATCTCCACCGGTACCGGGCCGGCCGCCGCGACCCGAAGCCAGGCTGCCGGCCGGGCGATCGCCAGCATCTGGGCCTGGCGCGGAGCTGGATAGCGCGGATCGAGCATCAGGAAGGCGGCACCCGCCTTGAGCGCGCCCAGGACGCCCCACACTAGCGGTGCGCTGCGATGCGCCCAGAAGGCCACCACGTCCCCGGGCCGCACCCCTTCTGCCTGGAGGAACGCAGCGAGGCGGTTCGCGCGCTCGTCGAGCTCGCCATAGGTCCAGGACTCCGACGGATCGGCCACGGCGAGCGCCCCGGGTGCCCTGCGGGCGTGGCGCGCGAAGATCTCGTGCACTGCGCCCTCCCAGGTGGCCGAGAGCTGCGCGGCAGGATCGGGCAGGACGGCACGAGCCGTGGTGGTGACCAGCGAGTGTTGCCCGACCGGCTCCTCCGGCCGCTCCAGCGCCTGGTCGAGGAAGGCGTCGAGCTGGGCGAGGAGGTCCTCCATCCGAGCGGCGTCGAAAAGGTCGGCGTTGTAGATCAGCTCGACATGCACCCCGTTCCCTTCGCTGACATAGAAGGTCATGTCGAACTTGGAGGGAGGCGTCGCCTCGGCCAGGCTCTCAAGAGTCAGGCCCGGCAGGTACATCTCGGCCGAGGGGAGGTTGAGCAGGTTGACCATCACCTGGAACAGGGGCGTCCGGGAGAGGTCGCGCTGCTGGGGGAGGCTCGCGAGGACGGCTTCGAAGGGCACGTCCTGGTGCGAGTAGGCGCCGAGAGTGACCTCCCGCACCCGCGCCACCAGGTCGCGGAAGCTCGGCCCGCCACCTACGCCGGTGCGCAGGACCAGGGTATTGAGGAAGCAGCCGATCAGGCCCTCGGTCTCGACGGCGCGGCGGCCGGCCACCGGAGCACCGACCAGGATGTCGTCCTGGCCGCTGTGGCGGTGCAGCAGGGCCTTGATCGCGGCGAGCAGCGTCATGAAGAGAGTGGTTCCATGGGTCCTGCCGAATGCGGCCAGCCGGGCGGCGAAGCCGGCTGGAAGAACCAGCGAGCTGCGCCCGCCGCGGTAGGTCTGCACGGCCGGCCGCATCCGGTCGGTCGGCATCTCCAATGGAGCGATCTCGCCCGCGAGCCGGTCGAGCCACCAGGCGAGCTCGGCCTGCCGTGACGCCGCGACCCGGTTACGCTGCCAGACGGCGAAGTCGGCGTACTGAACCCGCAGCCTGTCGAGAGCGGGCGGCCGGGCTGCGGTGCATGCCGCATAGAGCTCCCCGATCTCGCGCACGAGGAGGGGGAGCGACCAGCCGTCACAGACGGCGTGGTGCAGCACCATGAGGAGATGGTGACGATCCGGGTCGAGGCGGAGAAGGGCCGCGTCGAGCAGCGGGCCGCGGGCCAGGTCGAAGCGGTGGCGGGAGTGCTCCGCGGCCAGCCGCTTCGCCTCGGCGAGGCGGACCTCCTCGGGCAGTCTGGAGAGATCGAGCACCGGCAGCCCGACCTGGATCGACGGCAGAATGTGCTGGTGGGGCGTACCTTCCACCACGCGGAAGACCGTGCGCAGCACCTCGTGCCGGCTTGCCACATGGCCCAGTGCGGCGGTGAGAGCCGCCACGTCGAGATGGCCGGCGAGCTCGAACGCGCCCGGCATGTTGTAGATGGGGTTGCCCGGCTCGAGCTGGTCGAGAATCCAGAAGCGCTCCTGGGCAAAGGAGAGCGGCAGAAGGCTCTCCCGCGGCATCGGGACGAGTGGGACGAGTGGAGGAGCCGCGCTGCCGGCACCGGCCCGCAGCTCCTCCTCGATCCGCGCAGCAAGCTCCGATAGCGTAGGCGCCTCGAACAGGTCGCGCAGCGGCAGCTCGACCTTGAACGCCTCTCGTATCCGGGAGAGCACCCGCGTCGCCAGCAGCGAGTGGCCGCCCAGATCGAAGAACCGGTCGGCGACACCGACCCGTTCGAGACCTAGCACCTCGCTCCAGATACCGGCGAGAACCTCTTCGACGGGCGTCCGCGGTGCCTGGTAGCTCTCTGAAAAACCTTGCCAATCCGGAGCCGGCAAGGCCTTCCGGTCCACCTTGCCGTTGGGGTTCAGGGGCAGTGCGGCGAGCACCATGAAGGCAGCCGGCACCATGTAGTCCGGCAGCCGCTCGCGCAGGGACTGGCGCAACTCTTCGGAGGTGGCGTCTCCCGCCACATAGGCGACCAGATGCCTTTCGGATCGATCCTCGCGAGCCACCACGACCGCTTCACGGACTCCGGGCAGCGCCATCAGGGCCGCTTCGATCTCTCCGGGCTCGACGCGGAACCCGCGGATCTTGACCTGGTAATCCACGCGGCCCAGGAACTCGACGGCGCCGTCCGGCCGCCGCCGGACCAGGTCTCCGGTCCGGTAGAGGCGGGCGCCCGGAGTGCTTGGCGCTCCCGACATCGGGTGTGGCACGAACCGCTCGGCGGTCAGCTCCGGCCGGGCGTGATAGCCGTGCGCCAGGCCGTCGCCGCCCACGTAGAGCTCTCCCGGCATGCCCACCGGCACCGGGCCGAGGCCCCGGTCGAGCACGTCCAGGGTCCCATTGGCCAGCGGCCGTCCGATCGGGATGGTCATTCCCGGCGTCACTGACTTCACCCGATACCAGGAGGCAAAGGTCGTGGCCTCCGTCGGGCCATAGACGTGGAGCAGGTGCTCGGGGGGACCGGCCTGGAGCACCGCGAGGACCGCCGCGGGATCGACCAGCTCGCCGCCGAAGAGCAGGTACCGCAGCCGCGCGAAGCCTGCGGGCGCTTCGCGGGCGACCTGGTTGAACAGGGCGGTGGTGAGGAACAGCGTGGTAACGCCTCCGCGGTCCAGCGTCGCGACCAGCTCCCGGGGCGCGAGGGCGACCTCCTTCTCGATACCGACCAGTCGGCCGCCGTTGAGCAGCGCGCCCCAGACCTCGAAGGTGGTCGCGTCGAAGGAGCTGTTCGCGGCCTGGGCCACCCGGTCGTCCGGGCCGAGCTGAACATAGTCGGTCCCGCGCACCAGGCGGACGATCGCCCGGTGGGGCACCACCACGCCCTTCGGCCGGCCGGTCGAGCCCGAGGTGTAGATGACGTAGGCAGGGTCCTCGGGCGAGGAGAGGCTCGCGAGGTCGAGAGGGCCGGAATTGTCCTCCGCGGAGGCCTTCGCGCGGTCCACGATCTCGACGCGCAGACCCTCACGGGCGGGAAGCCGGCCGGTCAGGTGCTCCTGGGCGACCAGCACGCCGGCGCCGGTGTCTTCCAGCATGAAGGCGAGCCGTTCCTCCGGGTAGGCGGGGTCGAGCGGCACATAGGCGCCGCCCGCCGCGAGGATGCCGAGCATCCCGACCACCATCTCCGCCGAGCGCTCGGTACAGAGCCCCACCAGCGAGCCGGGGCCGACGCCCAGGAGGCGCAGCCGCCGCGCCAGGCGCCGGGACCGCAGGTCGACCTCGCCATAGGTCAGCTCCCGGTCCCCGAAGATCATGGCAACGGCTTCCGGAGTCCGCTCCGCCTGCCGGGCGAACAGCTCGTGGACCGTAGCTTGCGGGTAGTCCCGGGCCGTGGCATTCCAGCCGGCGAGCTGCAGGGCCTCCTCGACGGCCAGCAGGCCGGCCTCTTCGTCCGGGCGCTCCGGCCCGCCGCACAGGCCTTCGAGAAGCCGCTCGAAATGTCCGCACAGGCGGTCGATCGTCGTGGCGTCGAACAAATCCGAGGCGTACTCGACGAACCCCGCCAGCTCGCCTCCATGCTCTTCGAAGGAGAGCGTGAGGTCGAATTTCGCCGTCGTCCTTCCTCCGCTCATCGGCCGCAGGCGGAGGTCCCGGATCTCCAGGCTCTCGGCGGGAGCGTTCTGGAGCGCCAGCATCACCTGGAAGAGGGGAGCATGGGCGAGGCTTCTCTCCGGCGCCAGCTCTTCGACCAGCTTCTCGAAGGGCAGGTCCTGATGAGCATGGGCAGCCAGGGTCGTCTCCCGCACCCGGGCGAGCAGCTCGCGGAAGGTGGGCCTGCCCGTCAGGTCTCCGCGCAGGACCAGCGTGTTGACGAAGAATCCGATCAGGCCTTCGATTTCGACCCGGTTGCGCCCGGCGACGGGGGAGCCCACCGCGAGATCGTCCTGGCCGCTGTAGCGCGCCAGGAGGGCCTGGAAGCCGGCCAGGAGAACCATGAAGAGGGTGGCGCCCTCGCGGCGGCCCAGGGCGTACACCTGCCGGGTGAGCCCGGCCGGCAGCCGCACCGGCCGCGCCGCGCCCCGGAAGCTCTGGACTCCGGGGCGGGGCCGGTCGGTGGGCAGCTCCAGGAGCCCAGGCAGGCCCGCGAGCTGCCGGCGCCAGAAGGAGAGCTCGCCCTCCAGGACCTCGCCCTGCAGCCAGGAGCGTTGCCAGACGGCGAAGTCCGCGTACTGTACCGGCAGCTCCGGCAAGGGCGACGGCCTTCCCTCGGCGAACGCCGAATAGAGAGCCGCGACCTCGCGCACCAGAACTCCCGCGGACCAGCCGTCGCTGACGATGTGATGCAGGGTCAGCGCGAAAATTTGATCGTTCCCGGCCAGCCGCAGCAGCAGGCTGCGCAGCAGCGGACCGCGGGCGAGGTCGAACGGGCGATCCGCCTCTGCCTCGACCAAGGCAAGGGCCTGCGTCTCTCGCGCACGCTCCGGCAGTCCCGCCAGGTCCACAAGGCTCGGCACCGTGGGGGCTGCCGGTTGGATCACCTGCTCCGGAAAACCTTGCGAAGCGGCGAAGGTCGTGCGCAGCGCCTCGTGACGGCGGACGATCTCGTCGAGGCAGAGCGCCAGGACGATCGGGTCCAATGGCCCTTCGACGCGCAGCGCCGCCGGAACGTTGTAGAGCGGGCTGCCCGGCGCGAGCTGATCGAGGAACCAGAGGCGTTGCTGCGCAAACGAAAGAGGCAGCGATCCCCTGTGGGCAACAGGCACCAGCGGTGGGGCCGGTTGGCCCGTGCCGGTCCGCATGCCCTCGATCCGGGCCGCGAGATCCGCCAGCCTCGGAGCCTCGAAGAGATCGCGCAGCGGCATCTCGATGCCGAAGACACTTCGCAGACGCGACGTTACCCGCGTGGCCAGCAGCGAGTGGCCGCCCAGCTCGAAAAAGTGATCGTTCGTCCCGACCCGTTCGAGACCGAGCAGCTCGGCCCAGATGCCGGCGAGAACCTCTTCCACCGGCGTGCGCGGCGCGAC
>JANOCF010000031.1:0-2413 GCA_031412055.1 Holophagales bacterium
GAACACGTACTTGATGCCGTGCTCCTTCAGGCTGCGCATGATGGCTTCCTTGTTGAACTGCGGATTGAAACGGCTGAGAGGGACTGAGCGAACGTCGGCCAGAGCCGTCACGCCGTGCTGACGCAGCAGTGCGATGAACGCATCGGTGGAATGCGTGGAGTGTCCAACGGTAAGGACCGGGTGGCGCTGCTCGTTCACGATCTCGGCCCGCCAGAGGGTTCAATGATGGCTGCGATGAGCTTGTAGCAGGCTTCGTCGAACGGCTCGCCGAGGCTCACCGTAAGGAAGGTCTCACCGACCTCATACTGGCCATCCGGCTTTGCCAAGTAAGCCCGCTCATAGTGCGGATCGGTGACCCAAAACCGGTAATCGTTCACGCCATGCCGAAAGGAACCCTGGACCCGCCGCTTCGGGTTGCCGAAAGCCTCGCCCGGCTTGAACACGGAAAGTGTCAATTTCTTGGCGTGCAGCAGGCGCAGGGAACTTCGGATCGCACCAGCTTGCGCAAGAGGGATCTTGTCGTTCAGGCCATTGTAGGTATGGTTGCCATCAATCCACAGAGATTCTATGGGGTCGGCGAGCTTTGCTAGATCGGTCCACCTAACGCTGCCGACCTTCTTCCAGTACTGGTCAGGATCGAGCAGCCAGTTTTCCTGCTGATATCCTTTGGGCCGGGCATCGAGCAGCGGCACCTCTACAATATCCAAAACCTGTGGGTCACTCCCGTCCGAGTACTGGCGCTCGTATTCCGAGACCTCCTCGTGTTCACGAGCGCTCACCGGTCGCAACCAGCCGACCGGTTTCCCGTCGCGAAGTTCCTTGCCCGCAATACAGCGGCCATTGAGCTTACGCGAGTTGGCGAGGCAAACGATGCGCTTGAATATCGCCATGACTACTCTCAGGCCCAGCCAAAGGCAGGTCGTCCGCCGCGCTGGTACATCGCCCTTGACGTAGGCAGGTGGCTCATCGTCGTCACGGGTTTGGATTTTACCGCAGCCGGCAGGTTGCTGAAACCTGCCTCGGCAGCCGAGGCTGAACCGTAGGCAAGGGCGAAACCCGAAGGGGCACTCTCAAACTACTGACTAGAGGATTCAGTTGGTGCCCAGGACCGGAATCGAACCAGTGACACCGTGATTTTCAGTCACGTGCTCTACCAACTGAGCTACCTGGGCACAGGGAAGACCGTGGTCCCCCCGGGGGAGGAATTTTTTAGCAGGGAAGGGCTCCCGGAGTCAAGCCCCTTCCGTAGGACGGATGGGACGGGCATGGCCCTTCTCCACCAGGGAACGGATCATCCCCTCCCCGTCCTCCATCTCCACCAGGCGGTGGCCGGCCCTTTCGCACCAGACGGGCATGTCCTCCAGGATGCCGGGATCGTCCCCGAACACCTCCAGGAGGTCACCGGGCTGCAGCCTCTTCATCTCCCGCGCGGCGAGCAGGATGGGCAGCGGACAGAACAGGCCGAGCACGTCGAGGCGATGTCGCGACAAGAAGATCCCCCTTGGCCGGGTAACGGCACAGCGGTTCACCTGTACAATAGGTTGGAAATGCAACAGCGATTGTACCTTGCCTTGGCAGCCTTCGGGCTGCTCCTCGCGGCCGCACCGGTTTCCGCCTGGACTCCAGGCACCCAGAAGGCCATCGCCCGCGAAGCGGCCCGGCTCGCGCCGCCCGACCTCGCCCGGCAGATCGCCAAGCACAAGCGCGCCTACGAGGCCGGCGTCCTCGCACCCTTCCAGGAGGCCGACCCCGAACGCCACCTGAAGAACCCCGACGGCTCGGGCATCCTGGACAAGGTCCTCTATGTCGAGGTCGACGCGGCCGTGGCCGCCATCCGCGCCCACCGGCCGTTCGAGGAGATCGTGCAGCGTCTCGGAGCGATCGCCCACTACGTGGCCGATGCCAACAACCCGCTGGCCGTCTCCGCCGCCGATGCCGACGAGGCCCGCTACTTCGTCGACTACCTGCGGTACGCCGAGACCGCCGAGCCCCGCTTCCCCCTGGTCTTCTATGGCGTTCCCCCGTCGCTCGACCGGAAAGGCGTCAAGCCTCTCCTGAATGCCGCCCTCCGCCGGGGCCGAGAGTACTACCCTCTCGTCGGGCGCGAGTACCGCAAGATCGACTTCGCCTCCGGTATCCGCCGCTTCGACGATCGCTCCAGCGCATTCGGCATTGCCTCTCTGGCCTTCAGCCACGCGGTCACCGACGTCACCCTGGTGATGCGCTACATCTGGATCACGGCCGGCGGCGCCGACGACCGGGCCTCCGTGGTCAACGCCGGCACCAAGCTCCTCGTCCTGCCGCGCACCGAGCGCGGACGCTGATTCCTCGGCCATCCACGAAGCGGGGGCTGCCTCTGCCCAAACGAGGGCTGCCGTCGCCCAAACGAGGGCAGCCGCTCCCCCGGCTTGGG
>JANOCF010000032.1:0-2349 GCA_031412055.1 Holophagales bacterium
CCGCGGTGGAGACCCTGGGCAGCGTCTCCGTCATCTGCTCCGACAAGACCGGGACGCTGACCAAGGACGAGATGACCGTCCGCAGGGTTTATGTGGACGGCCAGACCTATGAGGTCACCGGGGCGGGCTACGCGCCGGAAGGGGAGATCCTGCTGAATGGCACGAAGACGGAGCCCACCCGCGGGCTGTCCTGGCTCCTGGAGGCCGCCGTCCTGGCTTCGGACGCGAAGATGGTCCAGGACGCGGAGGGGTGGCACGTCCAGGGGGATCCTACGGAGGGCGCCCTGATCGTGGCGGCCGCCAAGGCCGGGCTCCGCAAGGAGGATCTCGACGGGCAGCTGCCCCGGGTGGACGAGATCCCCTTCACCTCCGAGAGCAAGCGGATGACCACGATCCACCAGACGGAGTCGGGGAAAGTGGCCTTTGCCAAGGGGGCGCCCGAGGTGCTGCTGCCCTCCTGCACCCGCCTGTGGACCGAGGCGGGGCCGACGGAGGGTATTCTTCTGGACGATGCCGGCCGCGAGAGCATCCTGGAGGCCGCCCGCGAGATGGCCGGCCAGGCGTTGCGCGTGCTGGCCGTAGCCAGCCGGGCGGAAGCGTCCCACGACAACGCCGAGCGCGAGATGACCTTCCTGGGCTTCGTGGGGATGATCGACCCGCCGCGTCCGGAGGCCAAGGATGCGATCCGCGTCGCCCGGGAGGCGGGGATCGAGCCGGTGATGATCACGGGCGACCATCCCGACACGGCACAGGCCATCGCCCGGGAGCTGGGCATCCTGCGGGACGGCCGCGCGGTCACCGGGGCCGAGCTGGAGGCGATGAGCGACGAGGAGCTCGAACGCGAGGTGGAGCGCATCCAGGTCTACGCCCGCGTCTCGCCCGCCCACAAGCTGCGCGTGGTCACGGCCCTCCAGAAGCAGGGGCACTCGGTGGCCATGACGGGCGACGGGGTCAACGACGCGCCCGCGCTCAAGAAGGCCGACATCGGCATCGCCATGGGTCTCACGGGCACGGACGTGACCAAAGAGGCTGCGGCCATGATGCTGACGGACGACAACTTCGCCTCCATCGTGGCCGCCGTGGAGGAGGGACGGGAGGTCTTTGCCAACATCCGCAAGTACTTGATGTTCCTGCTGTCGTCGAACATCGGCGAGATCGGGCTGATGGCGGGCGCCTCCCTGCTGGGGATGCCGCTGCCGCTGTCGGCGGTGCAGATCCTCTACGTGAACCTGGCCACCGACGGCCTGCCGGCCCTGGCGCTGGCCGTGGACCCGCCCGAGCCCGACCTGATGAAGCAGCCGCCCCGGGACCTGCGCACGGGCATTTTCACCCGTCCGGTGGTGACGCTGATGCTGATCGGCGGGATCTGGGCGGCCATCGTCAACCTGTCGCTCTTCTCGTGGGCGTTGCGGTCGGGGAGGAGCCAGGGAGAGGCCATGGCGCTGACGTTCGTGACGCTGGTGTGCATCCAGTTCGTGAACGCCTACAACTACCGCTCGGACCACCGTTCGGCGCTGAGCCGGCCCTTCGCCAACCGCTGGCTGAACCTGGCGATCGTGTGGGAGCTGGGGCTGCTGGCGCTGATGGTGAGCGTGCCCTTCCTGAGAGAGATCTTCGTGGGGGAGTACGGCCTCACGCTCCGGGACTGGCTCCTGGCGGCGGGGGTATCGCTGACGATTCTGCCGGTGCTGGAGGTGGGGAAGTGGATGGTGCGGCGGGGGTGGCTGGGGCAGGAGCAAAGGACCTAAAGGACCCTTTTCACCGCCGCGCCGCCCGAACCGCCTTGTCCGCCTTCGCCAGCTCCTTGTCAGCCTCCTTGGCGCGAGTGCTGGCGTCCTCGGCGATGCGCTCTGCCTCTGCGAGGCGCTCGCGGATGTCTTCGGCCGTCTTTTCGGCCTGCTCGGCCTTGCGGCGCAGGAAGTCGGCCCGGCCCGCCGCCTCGTCCCGGGCGGCCTGGGCTCGAGACAGCTTCTCCCGGTGCTGTGCTTCCAGCCGATCGCGGCGTTCCTGGGCCTGGGCCTCTTCCTTCTCGCGCTGCTCGCCCGCCCTGGCCTCTTCGCGCTCCCTCTTCTCCCGGAGACGCTCCTCTTCCTGGCGCTCCTCCTCCCGGTGGCGGTCCGCTGCCGATTTTTTTCCGGTAGGGGCCGCAGGGGCGGCGGGCTTCCTGGGCTCGGGCTTCGGGGCAGGCTTGGGCTTCGCCTTCCGGGGCGCGGTCGCCGCGATCTGCAACCCTGCCAGGACCTCGAAGCCGGGGGGCGGCAGGTCCACGTCGAGCCAGCCGCGCTCGATCTGGGGCTCGGCGGCCGGGCTGAAGGCGAGCGACTGGAGATTGGTGGCGATCCGGTCCAC
>JANOCF010000033.1:0-2844 GCA_031412055.1 Holophagales bacterium
AGGCCGATCTCGCCCGTGTTGCGCACGTGGCAGCCGCCGCACAGCTCCAGGCTGAAGCCGGGGACGTTCACCGTCCGCACCCGCTCGCCGTACTTCTCGCCGAACAGCGCCATGGCGCCCGCGGCGATCGCCTCCTGATAGCTCCTCGACACGATCTCCGTGGCCACCGCCCGGCGCACCCACTCGTTGACCAGGTCCTCCGCCTGCTCCATCTCCTGCCGGAACATGGCCCGGTGGTAGGTGAAGTCGAAGCGCAGGCGGTCCGGAGCCACCAGCGAGCCGGCCTGGCGCACGCTCTTGCCCAGCACCTGGCGCAGGGCCGCGTGCAGCAGGTGCGTGGCCGTGTGGTTGCGCTGCGTGGACAGCCGCACCTCGTGGTCCACCTTGAGCTGGACCTTCATGTGGCGGGTGAGCGTCCCCTCCTCCATCTCGACGAAGTGGAAGTAGACGCCCGCGGCGTCCTTCTGGGTGTCGACCACCTTGGCGCGCCCGCCGTCCCAGAGGAGAAAGCCCGTGTCCCCCACCTGGCCGCCGGACTCGGCGTAGAAGACGGTCTGGTCCAGGACCACCACGCCGCCCTGCCCCTGCTTGAGCGACGAGACACGCTCCGGCGAGCCGTCCTTCCAGGTGGCGAGGCGGACGACCTCGGCCGTCGAGTCCAGCATCTCGGTGCGGTCGTAGCCCTCGAAGCGGGTCTCGGCCAGCTCGGCGTGGCCGCGCACCACCTCGCGCAGGGCGGCGAGCCGGTTCTGGACCTCCGCCGTGGCCTTGCGCGACGTGACGCGCTGGACGTTGATGGCCTCCTTGAACCCGTCCTCGTCGATCTGGAAGCGCTCCTCCTCGGCGATCTCGCGGATCACCTCCAGGGGGAGGCCGTAGGTGTCGTAGAGCTTGAACACCATGGCGCCGGGCAGGGTCGACTCGCCCTGCGGCCGCAGGCGCTCGATCTCCTCCTGCACTTGGCGGGCGCCGTTGGCCACGGTCGAGAGGAACTTCTCCTCCTCGGTCCTGATGGTGTCCATGGAGGCCACGCGTGTAGAGCCGAGCTCGGGGTAGGACGAGCCCATGATCTCTCCCAGCACCGGCACGAGCCGGTGAAGGAACGGCTCCTCGAAGCCGAGCCGCATGCCGTGGCGGACCGCGCGGCGCAGGATGCGGCGCAGCACGTAGCCGCGCCCCTCGTTGCCCGGGATCACGCCGTCCGCGAGGAGGAAGGAGACCGCCCGCACGTGGTCGGCGATGACCCGCAGCGACACGTCCTTCTCCGCGTCCTCCCCGTACTTCATCCTGGCCAGCTCGGCCGCGGCGTCGAGGATCGGCCGGAAGAGGTCGGTGTCGTAGTTGGACTCGACCCCCTGGAGCACGGCCGCGACCCGCTCCAGGCCGGCGCCCGTGTCGATGGACGGGTTCGGCAGCGGGTTGAGATTGCCGGCCTCGTCGCGCTCGTACTGCATGAAGACGAGGTTCCAGATCTCCAGGTAGCGGCCGGACTCCGTGCCCTCGTCCCAGTCCACGGGCGGCTGGCCGGGGTGGAGGTCGACGAAGATCTCGCTGCACGGGCCGCAGGGACCGGTCTCGCCCATGGCCCAGAAGTTGTCCTTCTTGCCGCAGCGGTGGATGCGCTCGGGCGGCAGGGTGGACACCTTGCGCCACAGCTCGAGCGCTTCGTCGTCCTCATCGTAGACGGTGGCCGACAGGCGCTCGACGGGCAGGCCCCAGACAACGGTGACCATCTCCCAGGCCGCGCGGATCGCCTCTTCCTTGAAGTAGTCGCCGAAGGAAAAGTTCCCCAGCATCTCGAAGAAGGTGTGATGGCGCGGGCTGGGACCGACGTTTTCCAGGTCGTTGTGCTTGCCCGAGACCCGCAGGCACTTCTGGGAGCTGACCGCCCGCGGCGAGGCCGGCCTGGTGGTGCCCAGGAACCAGTCCTTGAACTGCACCATGCCGGCGTTCGTGAAGAGCAGGGTCGGATCGCCCTGGGGCACGAGAGGAGCGCTCGGGAACTGGCGGTGGTCCAGGCCCCGGAAGAACTCGATGAAGCTGCTGCGGATCTCTGCGCTTTTCATGGGTATGCGTCAGGGCTGCTGCCCTATTCCTCGGCGTCCTCTGCGTCGTCGAGACTCTCTCCACCCGGCCGCTGTCTCAGGACGGCAAAGATAGCACGGCGGGAAAACCCCTTGCGGGCCAGATGCTGGGCGAGAGAGGCGGGCTTGCCCCGGGGGTGAAGCCGCGCCCAGCGCTCCGCGGCCTCGCGGGTGGATTCGAGGTCGTCCTCGGGAACGAGGGTCGCGAGAGCCGCCTCGATCGCCTCCCTGGGAGCTCCCCTCTTCTCCAACTCGGCCTTGAGACGCAGCCGGCCCTCGGAGCCGCGCGAGAGCCGCTGCTCCACGAAGGCGACGGCGGTCTTGGAGTCGTCGAGGTAGCCCTGGGAGGTGAGGCGGTCGAGGGCCGCCGAGATCTCCTCGGAGGAGAAGTCCCGTTTGGCCAGCTTGGCCTGAAGCTCCCGCCGAAAGTGAGGCCGCAGAGCCAGCAGTTGGAGGGCCTTGTCGTAGGCGGCCCTCACCCCCGGCCCCTCTCCCGGGGGTCCTGGGTGTGCGGCCGGGAGAGGGGCCGGGGGTGAGGGCTGCTGGCCACGGGCGTCCGGCCTAGAACTGCTCCAGCTCGAACTGCGAGCCGCCGCTGAGGAGGTCGTCCTCGCCCTGCAGGTGCAGGGCGTCCTCCATCTGCTCGCGCGAGATGTCGGCCGTAAACTGCACGCCCTGGATCTTGAGACGGAACTCGTCGGGGTTGGTCGCCCGCTTGAGCGCCTCGTCCAGTGTGATCAGTCCGCTCTTGTACAGCTGG
>JANOCF010000034.1:0-4623 GCA_031412055.1 Holophagales bacterium
CCAGGGAGCCGCTGAAGCGTCTCGCCGGTATTCTGCGGCCCTACGCGGAGGGAAAGGCGGCTGCCCTGGCGAAGATGGCGGTCGATCATCCGGAGAAGGCGGTGGTCGCTCAACGTATCGCCGAGGACCTCCTTGCCAGGACCGCGGTTCTGCTCGATCTCGGGCTTGGCTATCTTTCATTGGAAAGAGGTACTCCAACTCTTTCGCCGGGTGAGCTCCAGCGCCTGCGGCTCGCCACCCAGGTACGCTCCAACCTTTTCGGTGTGGTTTACGTGCTTGACGAGCCGTCCGCGGGGCTCCATCCGGTGGACACCGAGGCGCTGCTACGAGCGCTCCTGCGATTGAAGGCTTCCGGCAACTCGCTGTTCGTGGTCGAGCATGAGCTCGACGTGATCCGTGAAGCCGACTGGATCGTCGATGTGGGACCGGCCGCGGGTGAGCACGGTGGCTTCGTGCTTTACAGCGGACCTCTGGAAGGGCTCGCGCAGATCGAGAAGTCCCAGACTCGCCGCCATCTCTTCGGAGAATTCTCGGCTCCCAGTCGGACGCCACGGTCGCCTAAAGGCTGGCTTCGCCTGGCCGATGTAACGCGCAACAATCTGAACGGGCTCGAGGCCGACTTCCCCTTGGGAGTGTTTACGACGGTGACCGGCGTGTCCGGGTCGGGGAAGTCTAGCCTGGTGAGCCAGGTGCTGGTGGAGCTTGTCGCGAAGGAGCTCGGCCATGAAATCCTTTCCGAACAGGAAGAAGGGGAGGAGCTGGAGCGTATCGCCTCCGTGACTCTCGGCGGCCGGATCACGGCGGGCATGGAGAACATCAAGCGATTGGTGCAGGTCGATCAGAAACCGATCGGGCGCACACCGCGCTCCAACCTTGCCACCTACACGGGGCTGTTCGACTACGTACGCAAGCTTTTTGCCGCCACCAAGGCGGCGCGCGCCCGCCGCTACGATGCCGGACGCTTCTCGTTCAACGTCGCCAAGGGGCGCTGTGAAACCTGCGAGGGCGAGGGCTTCGTCATGGTCGAGCTGCTCTTCCTGCCCAGCGTCTACGCGCCCTGTCCCACCTGTCACGGGACGCGGTACAACGCGAAGACCCTGGAGATCAAATACCGTGACAAGAGCATCGCCGAGGTCCTGGGGATGACGGTCGATGCTGCCTGGGAGTTCTTCGGGGACGAGCCGCACGTGTGCCGTTCTCTCGGCGTTCTGCGGGAGGTCGGCCTGGGCTACCTGCGGCTCGGCCAGCCGGCGACCGAGCTTTCCGGCGGCGAGGCGCAGCGGATCAAGCTTGCCACCGAGCTGCAACGGATACAGCGCGGGAATACTCTTTACATTCTCGACGAGCCCACCACCGGGCTGCATCCGGCCGATGTCGAGAAGCTCATGACGCAGCTGGACGGGCTGGTCGACGCCGGCAATACGGTCATCGTGGTGGAGCACGACATGCGCGTAGTTTCAGGGAGCGACTGGGTGATCGACATCGGTCCGGGCGCGGGGGACGAAGGCGGCCGGGTGGTCGCGTCCGGAACGCCCGCCGAAGTCGCGGAGGCCTCGGGCAGCCGCACCGCGCCGTACCTGGCGCGCTTCATGGCTTGAGAACCTCTCTGGAGACTGGGGAGTGCTATCTTTGGCTCCCTTTTTCCAGGAGGCCGGATGCCACGTTTCCCGATCCTTGCTCTCGTCCTCGCGCTGGCCGCGGTATCCACCAACGCCCAGAACGTTCAGGAGACGCCGCCGTCCAATCCCTGGGCTCCCGACCAGGCGGAGCCCGGCAGCGTCGAGAAGATCCGCGAGTACACGACCGAGTCGCGGTTCCTTCCCGAGACCGTGGCGTACGTGCCCGAGTCGGACACGGTCCCCTCGCCCGGGGACGTGCTCGGCCGGATCATCGGCACTCCGAACGAGCTGAGCCGCGTCGCGGACGTTCACGGCTACTTCCGTAAGCTCGACGAAGCGAGCGACCGCGTCCGCGTCGAGGTGATCGGCCAGAGCGAGGAGGGACGGGAGATCCTGATGGCCATGGTCTCCGATGAGGCCAATCTTGCCGAGGCCGACCGCTGGCGCGATGTCACGAACCGGCTGTCCGATCCGCGCCGCACGCCTCGCGACGAGGCGCGCCGGCTGGCCGACGAGGGCAAGGTCGTCTACTACCTGACCGGCGGCCTCCACTCGCCGGAGACCGGCAGCCCCGAGATGCTCATGGAGCTGGCCTACCGTCTGGCCGTGTCCGAGCAGCCGTCGATCCAGGAGATCCGGCGCAACGTCGTCGTTCTGATCACCCCCGTGGCAGAGCCCGACGGCCGCGACCGGCAGGTGGACTGGTTCTACCGCCACCTGCGGAGCCGCACGTCGTGGGACGAGATCCGCGAGCTTCCCTCGTCTCCCTACTGGGGGAAGTACGTGTTCCACGACAACAACCGCGACGGGATGCAGCTCACCCAGGCGCTCTCGAAGACCCTCCACGAGACTTACTTCGCCTGGCATCCCCAGGTGATGCACGACCTCCACGAGTCGGTCCCATTCCTCTACATCTCCACCGGCCACGGCCCCTACAGCCGGGCGGTGGATCCGGTGACCATCCAGGAGTGGACGCAGATCGGCTATCACGAGGCCGGGGCGCTGTCCTCGATGGGGCTCCCCGGTGTCTGGGTGTGGGGCTTCTGGGACGGCTGGTGGCCCGGGTACATGACCTCCGTGGCCAACACGCACCACGGCATCGGCCGCTTTTATGAGACGTTCGGCAACTCCCACGCCGGCACATTCGAGCGCGACCTCAAGAACAGCCGGTACGCGGGCAAGCCGGTGACCGAGGTGCAGTGGTACCGGCCTTCGCCGCCGGACGAGAAGGTCCGCTGGTCGCTGCGCAACAACACGAACTACATGGAGTCGGGCGTGCTCGCGGCGCTGGGGTTCGCGGCGCGCAACCGGCGCGAGCTGCTGGAGAGCTTCTGGAACAAGGGGAACCGCTCCCTGGAGAAGGGCAAGACCGAGGCGCCCTACGCCTGGATCTTCCCGCCGGCGCAGCGCGACTCCGGACGGCTGGCCTACCTGGTGGACCAGCTCCGGGCACACCGGATCGAGGTGCACCGCCTGTCCGCTGACTTCATCGCCGATGGCGCTGGTGGCAAGACGTGGCCCGCGGGCAGCTACGTGGTCCGGATGGACCAGCCGTACCGCAACGCCGCCATCAATTTCCTGGAGGAGCAGAAGTTCCCGGCCGACGAGCCCAACGAACCCTATGACGACGTGGCCTGGACCTGGCCGCTGCTCTACGGGGTCGACGGCTCCCCGGTGAAGGACCGCAAGGTGCTGGATGCGGGTATGGAGCCGGTAACGTCCGCGGCACCTCTGGCCGGCAGCGTGGAAGGCACGGGCGACCTGTTCCTCCTCAAGGACACCGGGCAGACGGCGCTCCTGCGGGCGCGGATGCTTCTAGGCAGCCACCAGGTAGATGCGGCCGAAGCGGCCTTCAAGGTTGGAGGAGTCGACTACCCGGCCGGGAGCTGGATCGTCCAGGCGCCCCGGGAGGTGGTAGAGGAGATGGCGGGCCGCTTCGGGCTCGCACTCAAGGCCGTGACGTCCATGCCGGACGTGCGCCGCCACCTGGTGGATCTCCCCCGGGTTGCCTTGCTCCAGACGTGGGTCTCCACCCAGGACGCGGGCTGGGCGCGCTACACGCTGGACCGCGAGGGCCTCGACTACGAGCTGATCACGGACGGCGACCTGCGGCGCGGCGGGCTGGACGAGCGCTTCGACGTGATTCTCTTCCCAAGCTCCGGAGGCGACTTCGCGCGCATGGTTCACGGCATTGATCCCCGGCTCGGCCCTCTGGCCTACACGAAGACCGACGCGTTCCCGAGCCACGGCTCGCCGAACGCGTCGGAGGACATCACCGGCGGCATGGGGTTCCAGGGGCTGATCAACCTGCAGCGCTTCGTGGAGGGCGGCGGCATCCTGGTGACGCTGGGCGGCTCCGGCGCGCTGCCGGTCGAGGGCGGCCTGGTGCGGCGGGTCCGGAACGTGGGCGGCGGCTTCAACACCCCGGGCTCGGAGCTGCGGGCCAAGGTGCTGCGGCCGGAGCACCCGATCGTCTACGGCTACGAGGAGCGGACGAGCGTCTTCCGCGGCAACGGACCGATGTTCGACGTGGCCGACCGCGACCGCGGCTGGGTCGTGGCCCAGTTCGGGACCAAGAAGGTGGGGGAGGACGAGAAGAAGGAGGACGAGGACGACGGGTCCATCTCCGAGCAGGAGCCCGCCACGCCACTGCCGGCTGAGGAGGTCGTCGAGGTGGAGGACGCGGATGTGGAGGAGGAGCCCGACGCGGCGAAGAAAGAGAAACCGGAGAGCCCCGAGGACAAGAAGCTGGTGCTCTCGGGCTTCGTCCGCGGAGCCGACGAGGTGGACGGCAAGCCGGCCATCCTGGACGTACCGGCGGGGAAGGGGAGGGTGATCCTGTTCGCATTCAACCCTCTTCACCGGTACCTGACGCTGTCGGATTTCCGGTTCGTCTACAACGTGCTGCTGAACTGGAACGACCTGCCGTAGGCGTCCTCACCCCCTGTCCCCCTCTCCCATCTCCCTCCCGCCCATCCCCGGGAGAGGGGGAACGCATGCGGGC
>JANOCF010000035.1:0-1698 GCA_031412055.1 Holophagales bacterium
GCCCGCGACTGGGAGGGCGATGCCGACCTCAGCCCGGAAGCCGTGGCAGCGGGCTATCCGGACATCGCGCGCCAGCTCCTGGACTTCAACGTCCGCGAGACCCGCATGAACGGCAAGTCCAGCCGCGGCCCGGAGGTGGCGATGGGCGGCGGCCGCTCCAATTTCCTCACCAACGCGGACGCCGACCCCGAAGACCAGGGCAAGACCGGCGAGCGCAAGAGCCGCAACCTGGTGAACGAGTGGACGGGCCGCGGCGGCGCCTTCGTCTACGACCAGAAGGGCTTCGACGCCATCGACCCGGCCACGACCGGGCCGGTGCTGGGCCTCTTCGAGCGCACGCACATGGAGTACGAGTTGGACCGGGCCAAGGACACCGCGGGCGAGCCCTCGCTCACGCAGATGACGGAGAAGGCCATCCGCATCCTCCAGCGCAGCCCCAAGGGGTACTTCCTCATGGTGGAGGCCGGGCGGATCGACCACGGCCACCACGCGGGCAACGCCAAGCGGGCCCTGACCGACGCCGTCGAGCTCTCGCGGGCCGTCCAGCGGGCCACAGAGCTGGTCAAGGACGACACCCTGATCATCGTCACCGCCGACCACAGCCACGTCTTCACCATCGCCGGCTACCCGACGCGGGGCAACCCCATCCTGGGGCTCGCGGTCACCAACGACGAAGCCACCAGCCTGCCCGCGTCCGCGCCGGCCAAGGCCAAGGACGGCAAGCCCTACACCACCCTGGGCTACATGAACGGGCCTGGAGCGGTATTTGGCGATGGGGGCGAGCGCGCCGACCTCTCCGGCGTGGACACTCAGGCGGACGACTTCCGGCAGCAGGCCCTGGTCCCGTCGGACTCGGAGTCCCACGGCGGCGAGGACGTGGCCATTTTCGCCCGCGGTCCGCACGCCTACCTGTTCCAGGGCACCATGGAGCAGAACGCGATCTACTTCGTGATGGCCAGGGCCCTGGGCTTCGACTGGCCCGGAAAGGGGAAGAGATGATCGTCACCACCGATCATGGAGCGGTCCGCGAGCTGCGCCTGGACCGTCCGCCCGCCAACGCGCTGGTCCCCGAGCTGCTCGCCGGCCTGCGCGACGCGGTGTTGCGCGCTCCGGAGGAAGGAGTCCGCGCGGTGATCCTCTCCGGCCGTCCCGGGATGTTCTCGGGCGGGCTGGACGTCCCGCACCTGCTCACCCTGGACCGCGCCAGCATCCAGGGACTCTGGCAGACCTTCTACAGCCTGCTGCACACCCTGTCGGCCTCGTCCATCCCGGTTGGGGCCGCCATCACGGGCCACAGCCCGGCCGGGGGTGCGGTGATCTCCCTGTACTGCGACCACCGGGTCATGGCGGAGGGCGACTTCAAGATCGGTCTCAACGAGGTCCAGGTGGGCCTGCCCATGCCGCCGATCATCCTCGGCGCGCTGGTCCGGCTGATCGGACCGCACCCGGCCGAGCGGCTCGCGGTGGGCTCGCAGCTCATCCCCTCGGCCGAGGCGTTCCGGATCGGCTTCGTGGACGAGCTGGCGCCGCTGGACCAGGTGGTCGACAAGACCCTGGAGTGGGCCAACCGCCTTCTCGCCCTCCCGTCCGTGGCGCTCTCCCGCACTCGCCAGGCAGCCCGCGCCGACCTTGTCCAGCTGGTCGAGGCACACATGGAAGGCGAGATCGCCATCCTGCTCGAGGACTGGTTCAGTGAAG
>JANOCF010000036.1:0-4636 GCA_031412055.1 Holophagales bacterium
CTTCGAGGGCGGCTTCGTCCGCCACTGGGACGCCTGGTCGGACGGCCGGCGGAACCATCTCTTCACTACGACCCTCTCCGGCGGCAAGGCGGGCGTGCCGGTGGACGTCACCCGGGGCATCGAGGGCGACGCGCCTTCCCGCCCCTTCGGCGGTGCCGAGGAATTCGCCTTTTCCCCGGACGGCAAGACCCTGGTGTTCTCGCTGCGATTGGCGGGGGAGAAGAACCGGGAAGAGCCCTGGTCCACCGACTTCGACCTCTACGAGGTGCCGGTGGACGGCTCCAGGCCGCCGCGCAATCTGACCGACGCCAACCCGGCGATGGACACCCAGCCGGCCTTTTCGCCGGACGGCAAGACCTTCGCCTACCTGGCCATGCGGCGTCCGGGCTTTGAGGCCGACCGTCTGCGGATCATGATCCGTGACGGGGGTGTCAGCGGCAAGGACCGTGTCCTGGCGGAGGAGTGGGACCGCTCGGCGGACGGGCTGCTCTTCTCACGGGACGGCAAGACCCTCTACGTCACCGCCCACGATGTGGGCCAGAATCCCCTCTTTGCCATCGACGTGGCCTCGGGAAAGGTGCGCAACCTGGTGCCCGAGGGGCACGCCCGCAATCCGACCCTGGTTGGCGATCGGATCGCCTTCACCCTGGACGACCTCGACTCCCCGGCCGAGATCCACACCCTGCGCGCGGACGGCTCCGGAGTGAGCCGGCTCACCGAAATCAATCGCGAGGAGCTGGCGGGGATCCGCTTCGGCGAGGCCGAGCAGTTCCACTTCGAGGGCGGGGGCGGCGATACGGTCTACGCCTGGATGGTCAAGCCTGTAGGCTTCAAGGTGGGACAGAAGTACCCCCTGGCCTTCGTGATCCACGGCGGGCCGCAGGGTTCCACCCACAACGAGTTCCACTACCGCTGGAACCCCCAGGTCTACGCGGGCGCGGGCTACGCCGTGGTCGCGGTGGACTTCCACGGCTCCGTGGGTTACGGCCAGGCCTTCACCGACGCGATCCGGAACGACTGGGGCGGCAAGCCGCTGGTCGACCTGCAGAAGGGGCTCGCCGAGACCCTCCGGCGCTATCCCTGGACCGACGGCAGCCGCGCCTGCGCGCTCGGCGCCTCCTATGGCGGCTTCATGATCAACTGGATCGCCAGCCAGTGGCAGGACGCCTTCCGCTGCCTGGTCAACCACGACGGCATCCTGGATCAGCGGCTGATGTACTACTCCACCGAGGAGCTCTGGTTTCCCGAGTGGGAGATGGGCGGCCCCTACTGGTCGAACGTCGAGTCCTTTGAGAAGTTCAACCCGGTCAACCATGTCGAGCAGTGGAAGACGCCCATGCTCGTCATCCACGGCGAGCGGGATTTCCGCATCCCGTTGAGCCAGGCCCTGGGCACCTTCACCGTCCTCCAGCGGCGCGGGATTCCCAGCAAGCTCCTGATCTTTCCGGACGAGAACCACTGGGTCTTGAAGCCCGCCAACGCCCTGCTCTGGCACGAAACCGTCCTCGGATGGCTCGGCCGGTGGACGGGTCCGGCGCAGTAAAGGCGGTAGAAAATAACCTATCGAATTTCTGTAAACGGCCGGCTTTTGGGCCCGCGGCCTGCTTTTTTCGAGATTTTTCGAGATTTTTGTCCCGCTAAGGGGCCTAGCGGCAACAGAGTTAGTAGGAGAGGCCGTAGATTGTTTAGTTGTAAAGAGATAGCGGCCGATCGTACGACAGCGCTAAGGAGGTTTGATTTATGAACACAGCCAGCATGCCCATGCCCGGGGCTTTACGTTGGCGAGCGCTGCACCCGCTGATCGATGGAGATGGCGCCTGCAGTCTGATCTATGACCTTGAGAGGGCGGCGGTGCTGGAGGTTCCCGAGGACCTTCAGCTCCACGTCGCCCCTGCCCTGGAGACGGGAGACCCGGACGACGCGCTGCTGAGCTGGCTCGTCGCCGAGGATCTGATCACCATGGACGGCTGGGCCGGGTGGAGCCCGGAGTCCGAGAGCGGCTCCCTGGACTCGACCGGCTCCTGGACCCTGGGCCCCGTCCTGCGGCTGGAAGGGGAGGTCCACGTCCGGATCGAGTCCCTGCCGGAAGAGGCGGCCCTGCAGGCTCTGGAGGTGGCGTTCCGGCAGGGGCTGGGCATCCCCCGCGTGCAGCTCCACCTGGACTGGAACGGGACGTTCCCGGGCGCGGGCCTGCTGGAGCGGATCGTCATCGAAGCCCGCAGGATGGCAGCCGAGGCCGGGCAGGAGGTCTCCTTCGACCTCACCCTCGACGCTGCGCAGGTAACCCCGGCGGTCTCCCTCGTCCTCTCCTCGCTGCCGTGCCACATCCGCCTGGGCTGCGGCGGGTTTCCCGGTGGGCAGGACGCCCTGGCCCGCGAAACCGATCGCGCCCTGCTCCTCCTCTGGATGGAGGATCTCGCCGACCGCGTGACCCTCTGCTTCACGCTCTCCGGCGACGCCCGCCTCAAGGATCTCTGGGGCTGGTCCCGGCGGCTCGGCGTCAAACACCTGGACGCTGTCCGGCTGCCTGGCGGGGAGGACGACGATGCCCGGCTTCGCGACTTCCACGCCGACCTGCTCGACGCGATCGAGGAGATCGCCTCGGACCTGGAGGCCCGGCGTATCCCCATCGACTTCCGGCAGGTCACCCGCGTCGTCCGCCGACTGATGAAGAGCGAGCCGCTGGCCCGCTTCCGCGAGGAGCGCGCGAGCGGCTGGCCGGTGGCTGACGTGGCGTTTTCCGGCTCGCCGGATATGGCCAAGGGCTGGCTGGAGCCCGCGGACTCCATGAATCCCTCCGACATGGATGGCCAGGAAGATACAGGCACCACCTGCGAGAGCTGCTGGGCGCGCTACCTGTGCCGCAACAGCGCCGCGTTGCTGTCCGAGGCCGGCGGGGGCGAGCGCACGATCGCTCTCTGCGCCGGCTGGCGCTTGGAGGCCGAGGCTGCGCTGCGGCTCTATCACCGGCTGGCCCAGGCCGACCCGCTTCAGGTCCTGAGGGTCTTCGGCGACTCGTGCCTGCCGGACGAGCTGCCCACCGCCCGTCCGGCCGAGCCCTGGGGCGCCAAGGCCCCTTGCTGACCCACTTCGGCTCTCGCTGAGATATCCTGACCGCGCCGCGGAGCCCCCTCACAAGAGGGGGCGCGCGGCGCGACTCTTTTCTCCCCCGATTATTTTCTCCCCCGATAATGGCCTCCAACACTTGGCTCAGACTCCGCTACACCCTCTGGGCCCCGCACTACGACCGGGTCACGAAGCTCCATCCTCAGCGGCGGCGCTCGATCGAGCTGCTCGCCCCGCGGGTTGGGGAGCGGGTGCTGATCGTCGGCGTGGGCACGGGCTCCGACCTCCCGTACATTCCTCTGGACGTAGAGGTGCTGGCGACCGACCTCACGCCTGCCATGCTCGAGCAGGCGCGGGCGCACGCGCGCCCCGGGATCGAGTTCCGAGTGATGGACGGCATGGCCTTGGACCTGCCCGGCGGCTCCTATGACGGCGCGATCCTCCACATGCTCCTGGAGGTGATCCCCGACCCAGCGCGCTGCCTGGGCGAGGTCACCCGGGTGCTGAAGCCGGGAGGCCGGATCGCGGTCTTCGACAAGTTCCTGCCGGACGGCGACCGGCCGGGTCTGGTCCGCCGCGCGCTCCTGAAGCTCCTCGACTTCGTCTTCACCAGCACCGACCGGCAGATGGGAGAGATCCTCGCCCGTTCCGGCGCGCCGCTGGAGGCCATTCATGACGAAGCGAGCGTCGGCGCCTACCGTCACATCATCCTGCGCAAGCGCTAGACTGTAGCCTCGACACGGGAGGAGACACGCGATGGCCGACATTCGAGGCGCTGGGGGTACCCCGGGCGGCATGGGACAGTTTCTGATGGGGCTGGTCATGGCCGTGGCCGGGGGCTACCTGCTGACCAGCCGCGTGACCGTGACCAGCGGTTTCTGGAGCTTCGGGGGATATGACACCTTCGGCCTGACGCTGATCCCGCTGATCTTCGGCATCGGGATCGTCTTCTTCAACGGCAAGTCGGTCCTCGGCTGGCTGCTGCTCCTCGCCGGCTCGGTCATCATCCTGGCCGGCATCCTGATGAACCTGCGGATCTACTTCGAGCACACCAGCCTGTTCAACACGATCATGATGCTGGTGCTCCTCTTCGGCGGCATCGGCCTGATGGCCCGGGCGGTCAAGGCGCATGGATAAGCCGGCCGAGGCCCCGTCAGGTACCGCGGAACTGGTCCCTCGGCTTGAAGGTCAGGGCTACTCCGAGGAAGCCGTCGCGGAGCGGCGGCGCTGGATCGAGGAGAAGACGGGCGCGAGCCTCGCGCAGGTCGGCTCTTCCTCTCTCGCCACGGAGTCGATGCGGGGCAACATCGAGAACCCTATCGGCACCGTCCAGATCCCGCTGGGAGTCGCCGGGCCGGTCCGCATCGAAGGTGAGCACGCGCAGGGCATCTTCTACGTCCCCATGGCTACCACGGAAGGCGCTCTGGTGCGCTCGTACGAGCGCGGCATGGTGGCGATCACCCGGGCCGGCGGCGCCACGGCGCGGGTGCTGGCGGACGAGAACCGGGTCTCGCCCGTGTTCCTTTTCGACGGCGTTGCCGAGGCCGCCGCGTTCGCCCGCGAGCTGCCG
>JANOCF010000037.1:0-2848 GCA_031412055.1 Holophagales bacterium
GCTCCGTTCTGCCGGCCCGTTGGGCCGGTGGTGCCCATCAGATTTTTTCACAAGCTCTCAGCCTGATTCTTGAGTCCGGGCTTCCACACCGTCATAAATGCTGAATCTCGCCACCGCTGGTAGGGCCAGGAAAGCTGATTCTGGCACCTTTCCCGTCCGTATGCCATTCCACGAAGACACCTGCCTCCGGAGCGTGGCACGGTCAGCCCGGGGCGCGTTGTCATCGTCGAGAGGCAGTCATTCCACAGATCCGTCAGCGTCTCCTGGGAGAAAACTGTCCGCGGGGGTCGGCATGTCCCTTGCCTTGCTCCTTCTCCGTCGCAGCGGTTAAACCGAAACGCTTTTTCCAGGAGGACAGGCCATGTCAGCCACGATCGAACAATCCGTAGAGACGGCAACGAAGACCATCGATATATCGGTGCCGATTGTTCCCGGCGACTTGAATACGTTCTCTCCCGCCGTCGCCGACGTCACCGCAAAGGGGATGAATGGCTTGAGCTGGGCCATAACCTGGACTCTCAAGCCCGCCCCAGGGATCTCGGCGCATTTCAGGGACGCTGGGATTGTCTTTACGTCGCCGTTGCCGGGTGGAATTGATGATCATCAACTGATACAGGTCTCGGAAGTTGAATACCGGCTCACGTTCAAGAGCAACGTCACGGACGTGAACGTCATCAGGTATGACCTTCTGGTCGGCGCTGAACGCATTGAGGCCGGCAAGGTCCGCCAACTGGTGCGTGACACGCGCCTCCCTCCTATCGACCCGACCATCTCGGTCGTCAAAAACCCGATCGACGGCTAGGGCGCGCTCCGCGTGGACAGGCGCGGAAAGCCGGGATTGCTGCGCAAGGGGTCGAAGAAGGGAAGGGCGAACCAGTTGGGGTCGACGTTGCGGGCTGCCGCCCGCCGGGCATGAAAAAGAGCAGAGCTGCGGTCGCCGATGACCACGTAGACGACCGCGGCCTCGTAAGCGCGCCAGCCGTTGTCGGGGCTCAGGCGCAGGGCATGCTGGATCGCTTCGAGAGCCTGGTCGGTCTGGCCCAGATGGGCCAGCGCCTGGGCTCGGACGGCCGACAGGTGCCCGTCGCCCGTGGTGGATTTGAGGGACGTGGCCTCGGCGATGCCGGTATAGAGCCGGCGCGCTTCCCCGGTGCGGCCGAGGAGCGTGAGGCAATCCGCCAGGTTGAGGGCGGGATCGGGATTCTCAGGCTGGAGAGCCAGGGCCTTGCGCAGGCTCTCCTCCGCTTCACCATAGCGGCGCAGCAGAGTGAGATTGGCCCCGAGGTTGCTCAGGGAATCGGCCCCGGGATCGCTCTTCACGGCTTCACGAAGGAGGGCCACGGCACGCTCCGGGTTCCGCAGCAGCTCGATCTGGGCCAGCATTTTGAGGCCGTCCACATTGCCGGGCGACCGGGCCAGAAGCTGCTCCGCGTGCCGGCGGGCGTCGTCGAAGTGGCTTTGCTGGTACTCGGCGATGGACAGCCTGAGCAGGTTCGGCCAGGAAGGCTGGAGGCGCACAGCGGCCCGTATCAGCTCCAGAGCCTCCGCGGGCCGGCCCCGCCGCTCGGCGAGCAGGCCCCGGTGGAGAAGGCTTCCCGCCGGATCGATCTCCGCAAGCTGCGCGAGAACGGCCTCGGCGTCGTCGAGGCGCCCCGCGGCAAGATTGAGGAGGAAGAGAGCATCGAGAGGAGCCGGGTCCCCGGACGCCGGAGCTGCCTGGAGGGTCTCCTTCGCGACCGCCAGGCCACGATCCAAGTAGCGGGGCTCGTTGGTGTCCTCGTAGAGACGGAGGGCGACCTTCGCCTCGAACGAGCCGACTTCGAGGAATGCCGGCGCCTTCTTGCGGAGCGCGTCCAGTCGAGTGAGGGCGTCGTCGCTGACACCCTCCCGGCTGATCCGCTGCTTGAGATCGAAAAAGGCCCGGTAATCCTCATCCTGGATCTCTCGCCCCAGCCTCGCGACGCGTAGCCGCCGTTCGCCATATATGTGGCGGAGTTTGGCGCCGACCGTGTCGGCAAACAGCTTGGGGCGGGAGGAAGGGACCGGCAGGGCTTCGGACCCCAAGACCCGGCCGTCCCGGCCTTCGAGACGCTGCAGGCTAACCTGACAGAGATCGCCGTCGCAGTCGGCTCGCGAGGAGACGACCTCACCGGCGGCCACGGCCCGGGCCACGGCCACGGGGGATCCCTTCACCCGGTTGACCGCAGACGGGTTGAGCGCGGCCAGACCCTCGAGGGCAGCAATGGTGCGAAGCAGTGCGGCCTGGATGTTGGCGGCGACGCGCGCCTGCTCCTCTGGAGATAGCGAGCCGACGATCTCCGGCTTGAGAACCGCCACATAGACGGTCGGCGCCGGCTTGCGGGTCAACAGGAACACGGCGAGGGCGACTGCGGCGAGGACGATCGCGGCAGCGGCGATCCACCACGGCCGCAACGACCACCACGTTCGCAGCGTGCGCCGGCGAGGCAGCGTGACCGTGTCGCTGCCGGAGCTCCAGAGCCCCGTGGCCTGGAGCTCCGAGAGGACATTGGCGGCCGGCCGGCGATCCCCCGGCTTCTTGACCAGGCAGTGGGAGACGATCCCTTCCAGAACGGCGGGCGCATCCGGCCGGTCTTCGCGCAATGGCGGCGGCTCCTCGTGGAGAATGGAGTGCACCATCCCCGCGCGCTCGCCGCCGAAAGGCTTCCGGCCCGTGAGCATCTCGTAGAGCACCACGCCCAGCGCCCAGAGGTCGGCGGAGGTGCCCGTGCGCTGGCCCTGGAGCTGCTCAGGCGCCATGTAGGCGGCCGTCCCCACCGCCATCCCTTCCTCGGTGAGAGTCTGGGCGTCGAGCCGGCGGGCGAGGCCG
>JANOCF010000038.1:0-2761 GCA_031412055.1 Holophagales bacterium
CTCGCCGTCGATCCGCGACGCGAGCCGGGACAGCACCCTGGCGCGGGCCTCCTCGTCGAGCGCCTGGGTGGTGCGCACGTTCCAGAGCAGCTCGATGCGCGTGGACGACGTGTTGACGTGCTGCCCCCCTGCGCCCCCTGCGCGGCTGGCCCGGTAGGTCAGCTCGGTGCGCGGTATGAAGCGCAGGCCCAGGGCTCGCCAGGCGGCT
This sequence comes from Holophagales bacterium, assembly GCA_031412055.1. Lineage (GTDB taxonomy): Bacteria > Acidobacteriota > Thermoanaerobaculia > Multivoradales > UBA5704 > DATMER01. The sequence goes on from JANOCF010000038.1 coordinate 209, forward strand.
CGCAGCGCGGCGGCGGCCCGTGTGTGGGTCGCTATGCACGACTCGATACCGGTTTCCAGGATCTCGCCGAGACCCGTTTCCAAGGCCATGACCAGGGAGGTCGCCGGGGTCGCGAAGTAGCTCGGCCGGCGTTCCTCGTAGGCGCGATGGATCGGCAGCCAGGATTGCCAGTCGAGGTACAGCGGCGGCGGTGGAGCCTTGCGGTCCGCCCGCGTAGCGAGGGCTCGCTCGCTCGCCACCATCAGCGCGAGCCCCGGCGGCAGGCCGAGCGCTTTCTGGGAGCCGGTAAAGTAGACGTCGGCACCCCAGCCGGCCATCTCGAAGCGCTCGCCGGCCGTGGCGCAGACGCCGTCGAAGACCGAGAGGATGTCCGCCTCCCGGGCCAGCCGGCAGAGGGGCTCGGGGTCGACTCGGACGCCGGTCGAGGTGTCCACGTGGGTAGCGAACAGGGCCTTGAAGGGAGCGTTCCGGTTCAGGATCTCCCGAACCTCTTCAGCGGATGGGGCGTCTCCGACCGGGGCCGTCACCTCGACCACGTCCGCACCATTGCGTCGCAGGATTTCGGTCATGCGCTCGGAGAAGTAGCCGGTGCTCACCACGAGGGCGCGGTCGCCGGGCTCGATCAGGTTGGCCGCCGCCACTTCCATGGCCAGCGTGCCGCTGCCGGCGAACACGAACGGCTGGCTCGCCTCGCCGGCCCGCCAGATCTGGCGCATCCGCTCGATGGACGCGCCGAAGGCCTCGATGAAGCGAGGCGAGGTGTGTCCCGCAGGAGGGGCTGCCGCCGCGGCCAGAACGGCCGGCGAAAGCTCCACGGGACCGGGGATCATGAGCAGGGGTGCGCGGTCAGGCATGGGGCGCATCGTATCCCAGGAAACGTTATCCTCCTTGAGCGTGGTGTCCGGTAGACGGTGGTCGAGACGGGTTCATCCACGGGGGGCGCGGCCGTCGGCTCGAGCTCAGGAGGTGGGGGCTGCGGAGATGGCAGGGCAGGCCTTTCGAGGGTGGGTGAAGTCGGCTGTGGGCCCGGGTCGGAGCGCTCGGGGAACTCGACGATCACGATCAGTCTCGCCAGCGCGCCGAGGATCAAGGCGATGCGCTGGATCCAGGCCCAACTGGAATCTCTGGAGAAATCCATCCTCCATGTAGACACAGTCTCGCCAGTTTTGGGGGTTGCTGGGTAGACGGGCGCTGCCGGTTTCCTACTGGGGAGAGTGAGCCGGGATCTTCTTCAACTCATCTCCCAGACGCCGCTCGGCATGCCAGAGGTCGTAGCTTTGCTGCATCCGGAGCCAGATGCCTGGGCCATTGCCGCAGAATTTTCCCAGGCGAACCGCCATCTCAGGGCTGATTCCGGCTTTGCCAGACAGGACTCGATGAAGGGTCTGGCGCGTAACCCGAAGCTGCCGCGCCGCCTCACTCACTGAGAGATTGAGAGTCGGCAGCACGTCCTCGCGCAGGACCTCTCCGGGATGTGTAGGCGGCCGCCGTCTACTGCCAACCAGTAACTCTTCAGACATGACTTCACCTCTAGTGGTATTGCTCCAGGTCTACCCGAAACGCGTTCCCGTCCTCCCATTCAAAGGTAATGCACCAGGGTCCGTTCACGTGCAAGCTGTACCTTTGCGGAGCACCTCTCAGCGGATGGAAGTCGAATCCGGGAACATTTAGATCCGAAAGGCACTCGGCGTTTTCCAGCACGTCCAGCCGCCGGATCGCACGGACCCGAAGGTCTTCCCTCACCTTCCGGCTGGAGCCGGTCTCAAACAGCTCCTTCAGGCCCTTGTGCCGGAAGCTTCGTATCACAAAAAAAGTGTAACGCGTGACGCGACACCTGTCAACCGTAGCGTTACACTCAAGTCATTCCACCCCGCTTTCGCGCCTCCAACTCCTCCAGCGTCTTCAGCCAGTCCTTTTTGAGCAGCTGGGAAAGCGCCCGATCGGCGAGGAGCCGGCCTCGAAGGCCGCGAGGCCGATCTTGCCCTGGATCTTCGCGCCTCGGGGCTTCCATTGGAGCCGGCCGGTGATCATCAGATGGAGCACCGCGAACAGGTCCCCTTCGAAGCAGATTACGATACGCTTACCTAGCCGGCGCAGGCTTTCGACCCGCTGGCCATTTCGGGAAGCTCGGGCATGGCAAGCAGGTTGTAATCTCCAAGGGAGCAAGTCAAGACCCGCGCGTCCGGGCCGAGCGCGGGCCGGGGATCAGGGCCCTGGGAGTTCAGCATGAGACGGAGAGTACTGTCCGCGATCGTGATGGCTCTATCCATGGCCTACGGCTGGACAGCAACAGCCCAGACGAAAGCCTTCATTACTCTGAGCAAGGTCGAAGGGGTGCGGATCGAAGAGCCCTCCACGACCGTGCAGCTCCCCCTTCCGAGCTCCGCCCCACCGGCCGACCGCCTGAAGGCGATTCTCGTCGAGCCCGCCAGTTGGAACCCGACCGAACTGGTGCTTGAGGACATCCGTTTCGAGAATCCCCCGGGCGTCCTCTTCGATGTCTTCCTGAGCGCCCCTGGGCGGGATGTGGATCGCCAGTACGTGGGGACTCTG
>JANOCF010000039.1:0-6432 GCA_031412055.1 Holophagales bacterium
GCGAGGTGGACGATCTGCCCGGAGAGGGCTTCGGCTTCCTCATGGAGCGGCTGCTCGAAGCCGGTGCCTTGGATGTCTACTTCACCTCGGTCCAGATGAAGAAAAATCGGCCGGGAACGCTGATCACGCTGCTCTGCCGGCGTCACCAGCTCGAAGCCCTGGCAGGCATTCTGTTGATGGAATCCGGGTCGCTTGGATGCCGTTATACCAGTGCAGCCCGCTTTGAAGCGGAGCGAGACACGGTAGAGGTCGAGACCTCGTTCGGGAAGGTCCGCGTGAAGCGGGCCCGGCTCGATGGCCGGCCCTTCGCCGCAGCCCCGGAGTTCGAGGACTGCCGGCGTCTCGCGCTGGCCGGCGGGGTGCCGTGGCGCGATGTCTACCGTGCTGCGCTGGCCGCTGCGGGCCACACCGGATAACAGGAACCGAGAGCGAGAAGAGATGATGCAAACGGAGATGACGGCCCAGGGCCGCCTCGAGATGGGCCTTGCCGGCGAAGGGGCGCTCCGCTGGGCTGTGGTCGACCTGACGGACGTCCTTCGCGAGGCGTGCGACCGTCGCGACCTAAGCCCCGTATCGGCCGCAGCGCTCGGGCGCTGCATGGCCGGAGCCGCGCTGCTGCACCGTCTGTCGACCAAGACCCCGAGCCGCCTGACCCTGGACTTCCGAGGGGACGGTCCCCTGCGCCAGGTCCTGGCGGAGGCCGACGACGAGGGCAACCTGCGGGGCCTGGTGGGCGAGCCTCATGTGGATGTCCCGCACTACCCCAACGGCAAGCTGGCGGTGGGCGCCGCGGTGGGCAAGGGCTTCCTGCGCGTGCTTCGCGAGGACAGCAGCGGGGCCAGCTACCAGAGCCAGGTCGAGCTCGTGAACGGCGAGATCGGAGAGGACCTGGCCCACTACCTCGACCAGAGCGAGCAGACCTCCAGCGCCGTCCTGCTGGGCGTGCTCGCCAGGCCCGAGGGCGTGGCGGCGGCGGGCGGCATGATCGTCGAGGTGATGCCCGGAGCCTCGGATGAAATCATCGAGAAGCTGCAAGAGAACATCTCCCGCATCCAGGGGGTAAGCCACCTCATTGAAGAGGGGAGCATCCCCACCGTCGTCGAGTCGGTCCTCGGCGGCTTCAACCGCGTGGTGAAGGAGGTCCGGACGCTGCGCTACCACTGCCGCTGCAGCCGGGAGCGCCTGCTGAACCACCTGATCCTGCTGTCTGCCGACGACCGGGACTACCTCGGCGAGGAGGACGGCGCCATCGGCGCCGACTGCGTGTTCTGCGGAGCGCGCTACCGCTTCTCGCGCGAAGAGCTCCAGCTCTCGTAAGATCGTCTTGCTACAATCCCCTCTCCATGAAAACCTTCTATCTAACGACCCCGATCTATTACGTGAACGACCTGCCCCACATCGGGCACATCTTCACGACCACGGCCGCGGATGTCCTGGCGCGCTACCGTCGCATGGCCGGCGACGATGTCTATTTCCTGACCGGCACCGACGAGCACGGCCAGAACATCGAGCGGGCTGCTCAGAAGGAGGGCGTCAAGCCCCTGGAACTGGCCGACCGGGTGGTCAACCGGTACCGGGAGCTTCGCGAACGGCTCGGCTTCTCGTACGACGACTTCATTCGCACCACCGAGGAGCGGCACAGGAAGGGCGTCGAGGAGATCATCCGCCGGATCGAGGCGGCCGGCGACTTCTATGCGGCCAAGCACGAGGGCTGGTACTGCTCGCCCTGCGAGACCTTCTACACCGAGAAGGAGCTGGCCGCTGAGAAGACATGTCCGGTGCATGGCTCCCCGGTGGAGTGGAAGTCCGAGGAGAACCTCTTCTTCCGTCTCTCCAAGTACCAGCAGTCACTCCTCGACTGGTACAACCAGCACCCCGAGGCTGTCCGTCCGGCCACCCGCTTGAATGAGGTGAAGTCCTTCGTCGAGTCCGGCCTGCGCTACCTGTCCGTCAGCCGGGCCAACGTCGAATGGGCCATCCCGTTTCCCAGGCAGCCGGGGCAGACGGTCTACGTCTGGCTCGACGCGCTCACGAACTACATCAGCGCTCTCGGGTTTGGAGCGGAGAACGCCGAGAACGGAGAGCTCTACAACCGGTTCTGGGAGAACGGGGACGTCCGGCTCCACATGGTCGGGAAAGACATCCTGCGCTTCCACGCAGTCTACTGGCCTGCCTTCCTGATGTCGGCCGGGCTGCCGCTGCCGACCACGGTCTGGGCGCACGGCTGGTGGCAGCGCGACGGCCGCAAGGTCTCCAAGTCGGCGGGCAACGTCGTCCGCCCCGACGAGCTGATCGACCGCTTCGGCGCGGACAGCGTCCGCTACTTTCTGATGCGGGAGATGGTCTTCGGCCAGGATGCGTCGTTCTCGGACGAAGCCTTTGTCGAGCGCTACAACGCCGACCTGGCCAACACCCTCGGCAACACGGTGAGCCGGCTGGTGACTCTGTCGCGGAGCGCCTTCGACGGCAAGACTCCGCCGGTGCCCTGTAGCGTCAACCCGTTGCATGACGCCGTTCTGCGAGTGATCCCCGAGTACCGGGAGGCGATGGAAGAGCTGGCGTTCCACCGCGCGATCGAAGCCCTCTGGAGACTGCTGTCGGAGGTGAACCAGTACCTCGTCACCCGCGAGCCCTGGAAGCTGATCAAGACGGAAGGCCCCTCGGAGAAGCTCTCCCGGATCCTCTGGATCGGCATGGAGTCGGTGCGCATCGTGGCCACCGCCCTCCTGCCGTTCATGCCGCGCGTGGCCGTCCAGGTGCTGGAGGCCCTCGCATCGCCGGAGATCCCCACCAGCGTGAATGCCCTGGAGTGGGGCGGCACCCCGAACGATGTAGAGCTGTCCGAGCCCAAGCCGATCTTCCCGCGCATCGACAAGGCCGCCTACCTCAAGGAAGCCGCGCCCGCTGCGGACCAGAAGAAGAGCAAGACTGCCCAACAGGAGAAGAATTTGATCTCGATCGACAGTTTTTTTGAAACCGAGCTGAAGGTGGCCACGATCAACGCGGCGGAGCGGGTGCCGAAGTCCGACAAGCTGATCAAGCTGACCGTGGACGTGGGGGAGGAGAGCGCCCGCACGCTGGTCGCCGGCATCGGGCTCGCCTACCAGCCGGAGGACCTGGTCAACAAGCAGGTGATCATCGTCGCGAACCTGCAGCCGGCCAAGCTGATGGGGATCGAGTCGCAGGGTATGGTGCTCGCCGCTTCGATCGACGGCAAGCCGGTCCTGCTCCACCCGGGTACCCAGGTCCCGAACGGCACCCGCGTCAAGTGAACCTCTCCGGCCCGATCGACTCGCACTGCCATCTGCAGAGCCTCCCCGCCGACGAGCGCGAGCGTGCCCTTGACGACGCGCGCGAGCGGGGGGTGTCGGGCTTCCTCGTCCCGGCCATCCGGCTGGAGGAGGCCGAGGACATCCTCGCGCTCTGCCAGCGCCACCCGGACGTCTGGTGCGCGCTGGGGACGCACCCTCACGATGCCTCAAACTGGCAGCCGGGGGACCAGGAGAGGCTGCGCGGGCTGCTGGCGGACCCCAGGGCCGTGGCGGTGGGGGAGTGCGGTCTCGACTTCTTCTACGACCACTCGCCGCGCGACGTGCAGCTCCGGGCCATGAGGGAGCAGTGGGAGCTGGCGGTCGAGCTGGGGCTGCCGGTCATCGTCCACAATCGTGACAGCAACGACGAGATGATTTCCGTGGTCCGGGAGGAGCCCTTCCGCGAGTTGAAGGCGGACTTCCACTCCTTCGCGGGTGGCCTGGAGATGGGGAAGGAGCTGATCGAGCGCGGGCACACCCTAGGGCTCTCGGGCATGATCACCTTCCCCAAGGCCGACAACGTCCGCGAGGTCATCCCCATCCTGCCGCCCGACCGCTGCCTGGTCGAGACGGATACCCCCTACCTGGCGCCCGTGCCGTACCGGGGCAAGCCCAACCGTCCTGCCTACGTGGTGGAGATCGCGGCCCGGCTCGCCCAGGAGACCGGCGAGACGCCCGAGCAGGTCGCCCGCAGGACGGGCGAGAACTTCTTCCGGTTGTTCAGCAAGGCCAAATGATTACACGGGGTTCGGCACGTCGATGAACTCGACGTCCACACCGAACTTCTCCTGCAGGTGCTCCCCGAGAGCCCGGATTCCGAGTCGTTCGGTGGCGTAGTGGCCCGCGGCCAGGTAGTGGACCCGGGCCTCCCGCGCCACGTTCATCACCCACTCGCTGACCTCGCCCGTGATGTAGGCGTCCAGACCGTCGTCGATCGCGGTGTAGAAATCCCGCTGCGCGCCGCCGCTGATGATGCCCAGAGTCAAGACCGGGTCGGGACCGTCCAGGAAGGCGAGCGGCTTCTGCCGGTAGATCGCCTCACAGCGCTCCTCCAACTCAGCCGCGGTGACCGGCAGGGGAAAGCGGCCCTTGAAGCCGATCGGCAGCCCGTCGTGGAAGCCGAACGGCTCCAGGTCCACCAGTCCGAAGGCGCGGCCTGCGAGCGCGTTGTTGCCCAGCTCGGGATGGCGGTCCAGGGGGAGGTGATAGGCGAGGAGGTTCATCTCCCCCCGGACCAGCTCTGCGACCCGCCGGTACTGGAAACCGGTGAGGACACGCGGCATCCCATCCCAGAAGATCCCATGGTGGACCAGCACCGCGTCCGCTCCGGCCTCTCGGGCGCGGACGAACAGCTCCTGGCAGGCGGAGACGCCCGTGACGATCTTGCGGATCTCCTCCGTGCCCTCCACCTGAAGGCCGTTCGGGCCGTAGTCGCGCCCGCGGGAGGCATCCAGGAGCTGGTCGAGGTAGGAGAGGAGCAGGTCGCGATTCATTTCAAAAGTCTATCGCAAAAGAAAAGGGCGGCCCGAAAGCCGCCCTTCATGCTCTAAATGAGGCTGAGGCCTACCGGCGTCCGCCGCCGCCACCACCGCCGCTGCGGCCACGGTCTCCACCCCGCCCACCACCACCACCACCGCCACTGCGGCCACCGCCGCCGCCGCGTCCGCCGCGATCGCCACCGCGACCACCTCGGTCACCGCCGCGGTCCTCGCCACCCCCCTCGCCGCCGGCGCCGGCCATCGCCATCTCCATCCCCGCGTACTGAGCGGGATCGTAGTCGGGCGCTTCCATGATCACGACCTTGCGGGAAAGCCGGACCCGGCCCGTCTCGTCGATGGAGATGACCTTGACCGTCAGCTCGTCGCCTTCCTTGACCACGTCCGAGACCTCGCGGACGCGGTACGGAGCGAGCTCGCTGATGTGAACCAGCCCGTCCGTACCCGGCATGATCTCCACAAAGGCGCCGTAGGCCTCGACCCGCCGGACCTGACCGGTGTAGAGCTTGCCGATCTCCGGCACCTCGGTGAGACGCTCCACCATCTGGATGGCGCGCTTCGCCGCCGGCTCGTCGGGAGACGCGATGACCACGCGGCCGTCGTCCTGGATCTCGATCTGGCAGCCGGTCTCCTCGATAATCGAGCGGATCGTCTTGCCACCGGGTCCGATGACGTCGCGGATCTTCTCCTTCGCGATCTGCAGCGTGTACAGCCGCGGCGCGAACTTCGAGATGTCGATCCGGGGCTGGGGGATCGCCCCCTCCATGATGCCCAGGATGTGCATCCGGCCCTCGCGGGCCTGGGTCAGCGCGGTCTGCATGATCTCGCGGGTCACACCCGTGATCTTGATGTCCATCTGGAGGGCCGTGATGCCCGCCCGGGTGCCGGCGACCTTGAAGTCCATGTCGCCGTAGTGGTCTTCCTGGCCCGCGATATCCGAGAGGACGGCAAAGTTGTCGTCACTCTTGATCAGGCCCATGGCCACGCCCGCGACCGGCGCCAGCAGCGGCACGCCCGCGTCGAACAGGGCCAGCGAGCCGCCGCAGATGGTGGCCATGGACGAGGAGCCGTTCGACTCCAGGATGTCCGAGACCACGCGGATCGTATAGGGGAACTCGTCCTCGTGCGGCAGCACGGCCATGAGCGCCCGGCGGGCGAGCACGCCGTGACCGATCTCGCGGCGGCCGGGGCCGCGCAGGAACTTCACCTCGCCCACGGAGAAGGGCGGGAAGTTGTAGTGGAGGAGGAACTTCTGGACGCTCTCGCCCTCGTACTCCTCGATCACCTGGGCGTCCCGGCTGGTGCCGAGCGTGGACGAGACCAGGGCCTGCGTCTCGCCGCGGGTGAAGAGCGCCGAGCCGTGGGTGCGGGGCAGGAGTCCGACCTCGATGGAGATGTCCCGGATCTCGTCCAGGCGCCGGCCGTCGAAGCGGGTCCGCTCGTTGAGCACCACATCGCGGAGGATCTCCTCCTCGAGCCGGCTGACGATCTTGCCGAGCTGCTTGCGCCTGGTGGGGTCCTCGGCCGGGATCTGCTCGGTGTACGGCTTGACCACGGCCTTGACGGCCGCCTTGCGCTCGAACTTCCCCTTGGTGGAGAGGGCAGCCTTGAGCTGCGCGCCGATG
>JANOCF010000040.1:0-7286 GCA_031412055.1 Holophagales bacterium
CCGGCTCCTGGTCACCTTCCACCACATCGCGTCGGACGGCTGGTCCCTGGGCCTGTTCCTGGACGAGCTTTCGGACCTCTACGCGGGCCGGAGCCTTCCCGGGCTGCCCGTCCAGTACGCCGACTTCGCGGTCTGGCAGCGGGAGTGGCTGCAGGGAGAGGTCCTTGAGCAGCAGCTCTCCTACTGGCGCGATCGTCTGGCGGGCCTGCCGGTGCTGGAGCTGCCCGCGGACCGGCCCCGACCCTCCGTGCGCGACTCCCGGGGCGCGGTCCGCTCGCTGGTCCTGCCGCCGGATGCCGTCGCCGCCGTGGAGCGCCTCGCCCGGCGCGAGGGCGTGACCCTGTTCATGGCCGTGCTGGGTACGTTCCAGGCCCTGCTCGCCCGCTACACCTCCGAGGGACGGATCCCCGTGGGCTCTCCCGTGGCGAACCGCCGCCGTCCCGAGGTGGAGCGGCTGGTCGGCCTGTTCGTCAACACGCTGGTCCTGGATGCCCGGGTGGACGACGATCCGTCCCTGACCGCCTTCCTGGCCCGGGTGCGGGAGGCCTGCCTGGGCGCCTACGCGCACCAGGACCTCCCCTTCGAGCGCCTGGTCGAGGAGCTGCAGCCGAGCCGCGACCTGTCGCAGAACCCGCTCTTCCAGGTGATGCTCGTTGTGGAGGAGCCGCTGCCTTCCCGAATGGCGGGCGACCTGCTCCTGGAGCCGCTGCGGAGCGAGACCGGCACCGCCAAGTTCGACCTCCTCGCGGCGGTCTCGCCGCGCCCGGACGGCGGCTGGGACCTCCTCGCCGAGCACGCCGCCGCCCTCTTCGAGCCGATGACGATCGACCGTCTCCTCGGCCACTGGCGGATGCTCCTGGAGGGCGCCGCCTCCGCGAATCCCGGCGTCCGTCTGTCCGACCTGGCCCTCCTCACCGAGCCCGAGCGTGCTCAGATCTTCCTGGAGTGGAACGACACGCGGGCCGAATACCCGGCCGGCCGTCTCCATGATCTCGTCGCCGCCCAGGCGGAGCGCGCGCCCGAAGACGTCGCGGTGGTAGGGGAGACGGAGAGCCTGAGCTACCGCGAGTTGATGGAGCGTGCGTCCCGTCTGGCCGACCATCTCCGTGGGCTGGGTGTCGGCCCCGAGGTGAGGGTCGGCCTCTGCCTGGAGCGCACCCCGGGCATGATCGCGGCCATCCTGGGAGTCCTGGAAGCCGGCGGAGCCTACGTTCCCCTCGATCCCGCCTACCCGCAGGAACGCCTGGAGCTGATGCTCACCGACTCCGGGGCCGAGGTGCTGCTGACGGAGTCGTTCCTCGCCGATCGTTTGAGCTTCTTCCAGGGCCTGACCGTTCTCCTGGACCGCAAGTCTCCCCCTCTCCCGGGGAGGGTGTGTTCGGGGGACCGGGAGAGGGGGCCGGGGGGTGAGGGCTCCAACCTCGCCTACGTCATCTACACCTCCGGCTCCACCGGCCGTCCCAAGGGCGTGGGCATCGAGCATCGCAGCGCCGTCGCCCTCGTGCATTGGGCGCTGGACGCCTTCCCGCACGACGACCTCAAGGGCGTGCTGGCGGCCACGTCCATCTGCTTCGACCTCTCCATCTACGAGATCTTCGTGCCGCTCGCCATGGGCGGCAGGGTGATCGTGGCGCCCAACATCGTGGGGCTGCCGCAGCTCGGGGCCATCGGGGACATCACGCTGGTCAACGCCGTGCCCTCGCCCATGGCCGAGATGGTGGACGGCCGTCTTCCGGCCGGGCTCCGCACGGTGAATCTGGCCGGCGAGGCGCTCAAGCCGGACCTGGTGGAGCGGATCTACGCGCATCCGCAGGTGGAGCGGGTCGTCAACCTCTACGGCCCCAGCGAGAACACGACCTACTCCACCTGGACCGTGGTGCCGAAGGGCGCCTCGCGAGTCACCATCGGCCGGCCGATCGCGAACACCCGCGCCCGGGTGCTCGGCTCGAATGGCGAGCCGCTGCCGGTCGGCATCCCCGGCGAGCTGTTCCTGGCTGGCGAGGGACTGGCCCGCGGCTACCTCGGACGGCCCGACCTCACCGCCGACCGTTTCGTCCCTGATCCGTATGGCATGGGCGAGCGCATGTACCGCACGGGCGACCGGGTGCGCCTGCTGGCGGACGGGCAGCTCGACTTCCTAGGACGTCTCGACCACCAGGTGAAGCTACACGGCTTCCGCATCGAGTTGGGGGAGATCGAGGCTGCTCTGGCGAGGCAGCCCGGAGTCCGGCAATCTGCCGTGATGCTGCGCTCGGATGGACCCGAAGGCGCGCGCCTGGTGGGCTACATCGTCCAGGAAGAGGAGTCGGACGACCTGCCCGGCACGCTGGCCGCGGCCCTGCGCGAGCACCTGCCCGGGTTCATGGTGCCGACGGCGTGGGTCGTCCTCTCCGCTCTGCCCCTGTCGCCCAATGGCAAGGTGGACCGCAAGGCTCTGCCCGCCCCAGCCCGCCCAGATCAGGCGGAGACCGTCGCTCCGCGCAACCCGGTGGAGGAGCGGCTGGCGGAGGTCTGGCGCGACGTGCTGGGCCTGGAACGGGTGGGGGTCCACGACAACTTCTTCGAGCTGGGCGGCCACTCCCTGCTCGCGGTGCGGGCGGCTTTCCGTATCGGCGAGGCGTTCGGCGTCGAGTTGCCGGTCGCTGCCCTTTTCCAGGCACCCACCGTGGCCAGGCTGGCCCAGCGGCTGGCGGACGCCGCTTCCTTTCAATCCCTGGAAGCCGTCCCGGCCGAGAGGGCCGAGGAGGAAGGCTTCCCCCTCTCGTTCGCCCAGCAGCGACTCTGGTTCCTCGACCGGCTGGAGCCCGGGGGCATCCTCTACAACCTCCAGCTCCTGGTGCGCTTCCAAGGGCGCCTCGATGCGGACGTGCTCGCCCTCGCCCTGGAGGAGATCGTCCGCCGGCACGAGCCGCTGCGCACGGTCTACCCCGACGTGAACGGCGAACCCTTTCAGGCGGTTCTTCCGGTCGCGCCGATCGCGCCGGTCCTGGCCCGCCTCTCGCTCGCGGACCTGCCGGAACCCCGGAAGAGCGAGGCCCTCGACGCCGCGGTCCACGCCGAGGTCGAGCGGCCGTTCGACCTGCTGAAGGGGCCGGTCGCCCGGCTCCTGTTGATCGAGGTCGGCGAGGACGAGCACCTGCTGGCAGCCGCGTTCCATCACATCGCCACGGACGGCTGGTCGCTCGGCCTGTTCGCGCGCGAGATGGCGGCGCTCTACGAGGCGTTCGCCGAGGGACGTCCGTCCCCCCTGCCGGAGCTGCCGCTCCGCTACGTGGACGTGGCCGCGGCCGAGCGCCGCGCCCTGGCCGGACCGACGCTCCGGAACGACCTGGACTACTGGCGGGAGCAGCTCGCGGGCGTGCCCGTGCTCGACCTCCCGGGAGACCGTCCCAGGCCGCTCACGCCCGGCCCGAGCGGCCTGTCCCGCGCCGTGGACCTGCCGGCCGGGCTGATCGCGGAGATCCGCGAACTGGGGCGCGAAGGGATCACTCCGTTCATGGTGCTGCTCGGCGGCTTCGCGGCCCTGCTCTCCCGGCTCAGCGGGCAGGAGGACTTCGGCATCGGAGTGCCCACGGCCGGCCGCAGCCGGCCCGAGACCCAGGGGCTGATCGGCCTGTTCGTCAACACCCTGGTGCTGAGGGTTCCGCTGGACGGCGATCCCGGCTTCCTGGACCTTGTGCGCCGGGTCCGCGACGTCTCCATCGCCGCCCAGGCGCACCAGGACGTGCCGTTCGACCGTCTGGTCGAAGAGCTGCAGCCGGCCCGGGGCACCGGCGTCGCGCCGCTGTTCCAGGTCATGTTCGCCTACCTGAGCGATCCGGCGCCACCGCTGCGCATGCCGGGCCTCGCGGCCGCGCTGCTCGACCTCGAGCCCGACCTCGCCAAGTTCGACCTCACCCTCTCCCTGCACGAGTGGGAGGGGCGCGTCCGGGGCTGGTTGACGCTGCGCGCCGACCTGTTCGATCCGCCGACCCTCGACCGTATCACCGCCTACCTGGCGACGCTGCTGGAAGGGGCCGTGGCGTCCCCCGGCTCGCGTCTCTCCGAGCTGCCCCTGCTTTCCGAGCCCGAGCGGCACCAGCTGCTCGTGGAGTGGAACGAGGCCGCCCTCGAGGACATCCCCGGACGAGGAGTGGTCGGACTCCTGGAGAGCCGCATCGCGGAGCAGCCGGAGGCCGTGGCGATCCTGGGAAACGACCGCAGCCTGACTTACGGCGAGCTCGGCCGGCAGTCGGACCGGCTGGCCCGTCGTCTGCTCCGCCTGGGGCTCGGGCGCGAGGACAGGATCGGGCTCCTCCTGGAGCGCACTCCCGCGGTAGCCGTGGCGTTTCTGGGCGTCTGGAAGGCCGGTGCGGCCTGCGTGCCGCTCGACCCCGGGCTCCCCGGCGAGCGTCTGGCCTGGATGGCGAAGGACGCCGGGCTCGCCGCCCTCCTCACCGACGGAGTGCTGCCCGGCTGGGACCTGCCCAGGCTGGACCTGCGGGACGAGCACGACGAGCACGACGGGGAAACAGGGGGCGGGACGCTGCCTCTGCCGCGGCCCGGCGAGCCCGGCGACCTGGCCTACCTGATCTACACCTCGGGGACCACGGGAACCCCCAAGGCCGTGATGGTGGAGCACGGCAGCCTCGCCCAGACGCTCCTCGGCTGCCTGGACCTGTTCGGCTTCGAGCCGGACGGCCGGATGCCGCGAGTACCGCGAATACCGCGAATGCCGCACCTGGCCCCGTTCTCCTTCGACATCTCCCTGTTCGAGCTGTTCCTGCCGCTCCTGTCGGGTGGCCAGGTCGAGGTGCTGGCCCGCGACGAGATCCTCGATCTCCACCGGCTGGACGGGAGCCTGCGCCGGTCCACCTGGCTCCACGCCGTGCCGAGCCTGATGCGGCGGCTCGTCGACTTCCTGCGCGAGACCGGCGAGGCCGGAGGATTCCCGGACCTGCGCACCGTGTTCGTGGGCGGCGAGCGCGTCCCCCCCGATCTGGTGCGGGACCTCCGCGAGGTATTCCCCGCGGCGCGGGTCGTCGTCCTGTACGGTCCCACCGAGACCGCGATCCTCGCCTCCGCATGCTTCGTGCCGGAGGAGCCGGGAGAGCGGAGCGTGCTGGGACGCCCGCTGCCCGGGGTGGAGCTGCTCCTGCTCGACCGCCGGGGCAACCCGGTCCCTCTCGGTGCCGCGGGCGACCTCCACGTCGGCGGCGGGGGAGTGGCACGGGGCTACCACGGCCGTCCGGACCTCACGGCGGACCGTTTCCGGCCGTCGCACCACGGCCGGCTCTACCACACGGGCGACCTGGCGCGTCTCCTGCCCGACGGCCGCTTCGAGTTCCTGGGCCGCACCGACCAGCAGGTCAAGATCCGCGGCTTCCGCGTGGAGCCGGGGGAGGTCGAGGCCCTGCTGACCTTGCATCCCGGGGTACGGCAGGCGGCGGTATCGGCGATACGGGCGGTGCCCTCGGGCGCGGATTGGATCCTGGCCGCTTACGTCGTCCCCGCTGCCGGAGAGGTAGACATCTCCGAGCTGCGCTTCTGGCTGCGCGACCGCCTGCCGGAGTACATGGTGCCGGCCGCCTGGGTCGTGCTCCCCGCGCTGCCGCTCAGCGCCCATGGCAAGGTGGACCGGCGGGCGCTTCCCGCCCCCGAGCTGGCGCCGGCGGTGTCCGGGGAACGCGGGAAAGGCGGGGAAGGCGGGGAGGCCGCGCTCTCCACTCCGGAGCAGGAGCTGATCGCCGGGATCTTCGCCGAGCTGACCGGCAGGGATCAGGTGGGAGCGGAGGACAGCTTCTTCGACCTGGGCGGCCACTCGCTCCTGGCGACGCAGCTCGTGTCGCGGGTCCGGTCCGTGCTCGGGGTCGAGCTGCCGCTCGCGGCCGTGTTCGAGGCGCCGACCCCGGCCGCGCTGGCGAGCCGGCTGGAAGCGGTCCGCCGGGCTTCGGCGCTCGGGTTCGAGCCCCCTCCGCCGGTCCGCGAGCCGGGCGTGCCGGCCCCGCTCTCGTTTGCCCAGCAGCGGCTCTGGTTCCTGCACCAGCTCGACCCTGACGACGCCTACCATGTGCCCGGCGGGCTGCGGCTCCGGGGGCCGGTCCGCGAGGACGTGCTGGAGCGCACCCTGGACGAGATCGTCCGCCGGCACGAGTCGCTGAGAACGGCCTTCCGGACCGAGGGGCGGTCGCAGATTCAGATCGTCCTCCCGCCCGACGCCTTCCGGCTGCCGGTGGTGGACCTGGGATGCCTCCCGGGAGCGGCGGAGGAAGCCGCGCGTCTTCTAGAGCGCGACGCGCGCCGGCCCTTCGACCTGAAGACCGGCCCGCTCGTCCGCGTCCTGCTCCTGCGCCTGTCTCCGGAGGAGCGCCTCCTGGGGGTGGTGACGCACCACATCGTTTCGGACGCCTGGTCGCTCGGCGTGCTCCTGCGGGAGCTGGGTACGATCTACACGGCCGTTCTCGCGGGCGGCTCTTCGACCCTCCCGGAGCTGCCGATCCAGTATCCGGACTTTGCCCGCTGGCAGCGGCAGTGGCTCTCGGGCGAGGTCCTGGAGCGCGAGGTGGCGCACTGGCGGCGGACGCTCTCCTGCACACCCGAGTCGCTGGAGCTGCCCTACGACCGTCCCCCCGTTCCGGGGATGAGCACGCGGGGCGCCCGGCGGCCGGTCGAGCTCTCCTCCGGGCTCTGGGGCGGGCTGATCGAGCTGGCGCGCCGCGGCGGCTGGACCTCCTTCATGGCGCTGCTCGCCGGCTTCCAGGCCCTGCTCGCGCGCTACAGCGGCCAGGAAGACGTGGTGGTGGGCTCGCCCATCGCGAACCGCACCCGCCTGGAGCTGGAGGGGCTGATCGGCTTCTTCACCAACACCCTGGCGCTGCGGGTGGACCTCGCGGGCGATCCGACCTTCTGGGAGCTGGGGCGCCGGGTCCGCGCGTCCGCGCTGGAGGCCTACGCCCACCAGGATCTCCCCTTCGAGAGGCTGGTGGAGGATCTGCACCCGGACCGCCACTCGGGACGCAACCCGCTCTTCCAGACCATGCTCGTGCTCCAGAAGCCGCCCGCGGGACCGAGCCTGCCGGGCGTCGAGGCCGAGCTTCTGGACACCGACACCGACACGGCCAAGTTCGACCTCACCCTGATGCTCGTGGAGGAGGCGGGAGGCGCCGCCGGCACCCTGGAGTACGCCCGCGATCTCTTCGACCCGGCCACAGTCGACCGCCTGCTGGGGCACCTCCGGACCCTGATCCAGGGCGCGGTGGAGGAGCCCGGCCGCCGTCTTTCCGAGCTGCCGCTGCTGACCGCGGCCG
>JANOCF010000041.1:0-1892 GCA_031412055.1 Holophagales bacterium
TGGACTTCGCGATCTGGCAGCGGCGTTGGCTGCGAGGAGCGGTGTTGGCAGACCTTCTCGCCTGGTGGCGGGAGGCACTGGCCGGGGCTCCCACGCTGCTGGAGCTGCCGGCCGACCGGCCGCGCCCGGCGACGCAATCCCGGGCCGGGGCCTCCGAGCCCGTCGCGCTGCCGGCGGAGCTGTCGGCGGCGCTCGTCGGGCTGATCCGGGCAGAGGGCGCGACGCTGTTCATGGTCCTGCTCGCCGGCTTTCAGGCGCTCCTGCACCGCTACACCGGGCAGGACGACATCCTGATCGGCACGCCGGTCGCCAACCGCGGCCGGGCGGAGCTCCAGGGGTTGATCGGATTCTTCGTCAACACCCTGGTCCTGCGCGGCCGGCCGGCCGGGGGCCTTTCCTTCCGGGAGCTGCTCGGCCAGGTCCGGTCAGCAAGCCTCGAAGCCTTCGCTCATCAGGACGTGCCGTTCGAGAAGCTGGTCGAGGCGCTGGGGGTGGAGCGCAGCCTCGCCCATAGCCCGCTGTTCCAGGTCCTCATGGTCCTCCAGAACACTCCGGCGAACCCCGTGGAGCTGCCCGGCATGAGCCTCGCCCCCATCGATGTCCAGACGGGCCTCGCCATGTTCGATCTGACTCTCGGCTTCTGGGAGACCAAGGGAGGCGGTATCGCGGGCAGGCTCGATTACGCCACCGCTCTGTTCGACGCCTCGACCGCGCGCCGCCTGCTGAGCAACCTGCAAGTCCTGCTGGAGGCCGCGACGGCTGATCCCGCGATACCGCTCGGCGAGTTGCCGCTGCTGACAGCCGCTGAGCGGGAGCAGCTCCGGAGCTGGAGCGCCACCTCCGCGGAGCCGGGCGGGGAGGCCCTTCTGCACGATCTCTTCGCCGCGCAAGCCGAGCGCGCGCCGGAATCCGTGGCGGTAGTCTTCGAGGATATCGCCCTGACCTATGGCGAGCTTGACCGGCGCACCGTGGCGCTGGCCCGGCGGCTGCGATCCCTTGGAGTCGGACCGGAGGTGCCGGTGGGCATCTGCCTGGAGCGCTCCGCGGAGATGGTCGTGGCGATCCTCGGAACCCTGATGGCGGGTGGCGCCTATGTGCCGCTCGATCCCGCCTACCCGGAAGAGCGCCTGCAGAATCTGTTCGAGGACAGCCGCATGCCCGTGCTCGTCACGAGCCGCGAGCTGGCAGGCAGGTTCGCCGGCCCGCAGGTGGTCCTTCTGGAGGAGTTGACCGATCTGGACGGTGACGCTGCTCCGCGTCCGGAGCGGCGAGCCCTGACGCCGGATCATCCGGCCTATGTGATCTACACCTCAGGCTCGACGGGCCGTCCCAAGGGCGTGGTGGTGACCCACCGCAACGTGGCCCGTCTCTTCCAGGCCACGGACCCCTGGTTCGGCTTCGGCCCCGAGGACGTCTGGAGCCTGTTCCACTCCTCCGCCTTCGACTTCTCGGTCTGGGAGATCTGGGGAGCGCTGCTCTACGGCGGCCGTCTGGTGGTGGTGCCCTACTGGGTAAGCCGCTCGCCGGAGGACTTCTACCGCCTGGTCTGCCGCGAGCGGGTGACGGTGCTCAACCAGACACCCTCGGCGTTCGGCCAGCTCATCCAGGCCGAGGAGACGCTGGGCGTCTCTCCGGAGCTGTCGCTACGGACGGTGATCTTCGGCGGCGAGGCCCTGAACCTCCAGAGCCTCGCGCCCTGGTGGAGCCGGCATCCAGAGGACTTCCCCCGCCTCGTCAACATGTACGGCATCACCGAGACGACAGTCCACGTGACCTACCGTCCGCTGTCGCCGTCGGATCTGGAAAGCGCGGCGGGGAGCTGGATTGGCCGCGCGATCCCGGACCTGTCGGTGCACGTGCTCGGTCCCGGGCTCCAGCCGCTGCCGGCGGGT
>JANOCF010000042.1:0-2936 GCA_031412055.1 Holophagales bacterium
GCTCGACCGGCTGCTGGGCTCGCTCGCCGTCTCCGATGGTCCCGGCGAACGAGCCTAGAGACCGCGCCTACCGCCCGCTCGCCCAGCGGACGGCGGCGTCGAACAGCGCCCAGCCTTCCGCGGTCAGGCTGCTCGCTCCCGTATCCCCAGGAAGAAGCCGACCCGCCGCCCGGGCGCCGCCAGCCCGACCATGGCCGCTCCCCTTTCATAGCCGAAGATCGCGATGCGGTTCGCGTTGCCGGTCGTGCGCGCGACGAGCACGGCGCCCGTACCCGGCTTGCCCCACGTGAACTGGGCCGGCGACGCGGACACGGTTACCCTGCCCGAAAGGCCGGCCGCCAGCGGATGGGCGGGGCTGGCGATATCGAGACGCGTCTGGTTCCCCGACACGCCGAAGTGGGTGCCGGAGGTCGCGCCCGTCATCGCCAGGTTGCCGAAGAGGCGGGCCTCCCACGTTACGATCGGGGCGATCGAGGTGCGGAACCGGGTGCCCACGTCCGAGGCGGCGAGGGTCGAGGTGATCACCAGCACCGCCTTGTCGGCGGCGTCGGCCGCGACCGTCGAGCGCCCCGCCTTGACGACCAGCGCGTAGCCCGCGCTCTCCAGCCGGGCGCGGACCGCCTCGTCGGCGGCGGTGAGGGTCGCCGAGCCCGGGATCAGCAGGGCGTAGGGCTGGAGGTGGCTCTGCGGCACCACCTCTTTAGCCAGACCCGGAGCCGACCACGACAGCCCCGCCACCGCGCCGCCGGCGCTTTCGTAGTACTCCATCCGGATGTCGTACGTCTGCCCGGCGGTGAGCGCGACGGTCCCCGAGTTCTCGGTCGTGCCGTGGTCCGTCCAGTTGTTCACGAGCTGCGCGTTGTTCACCCAGAGACGCACGCCATCGTCGCTCTGCGTGAAGAAGGTGTGCGCGCCCGTAACCTTGGCCTTGACCCGCCCGGTCCAGCGCACGCTGAACGTGTCCGCTCCGAACCCGGAGGCCGGCGCGCCGTTGCCCCAGTTGAAGTTGATCGCCGGATCGACCCGGACCAGGGCGGCGCCGGTGAAGTCGGCGTTGTCGAAGTAGGTGCCGGTCAGCCCCAGCCCCGGTGCGCCCGTGCTCACGCGGAAGCGGGCGGTATAGGTGGTATTGGCTGCCGGAGTCGAGATCTCGTGAGTTGCCGCGCCGCCGTCGGACCACGAGTCGAACACGTAGGTGACGCCGCCCGCGGTCTGCGGCGAGACCACGCCGAGCGTGCGGATGATCCCGACCACGCTCTCGAAGGAGTCGGGCGCGGTCACGGGCTGGCCGTCGAGCGTCACCCGCAGGCCGGCCGGATCGGTCGCGAGGGTGAGAGTCGCCTTGCGCGGCACGACGTCGACGAAGGTCGAGGAGGTCAGGCCGCCCGAGTCGCGAACCGTGAGGTGGATCCGGTACCAGACGTTGGCCGCCGTCTCTCCCCGGGTCGGGATCGTGAACGAGCCCGCCTTCGAGCCGGTGATGGACGGAACGTGCGGATGGGTGTGCGTGTCGTGGTGGAAGTCCACCCGCCAGGTGAAGGCGCTCGCCGGCAGCGAGCCGTCCTCCGGGTCGCTGGCCGTGCCGCTGTAGGAGATGGTGTCGCCCGCGTTGTACAAGGTGCGGTTGGCGGGCGCGGTGATCACGGCGGAGGGCGTGCTGTTGGACGTCACCGTCAGGGTCGCGCCGTTGCTCGTGTCCGAGCCGGCGCTGTTCGTCACCACGGCCGAGAAGACCGCGCCGTTGTCGGCAAGCGCGGCCGAGGCGAGGGTGTAGGTGGCGGACGTGGCGCCGGGGATGTCCGCGCCGTTCCTCCGCCACTGGTAGCTCAGCGGATCGCTGCCCGTGGCGCTCACCCGGAACGTGGCGCTCTGGCCCACGGACACGGTCTGGTCCGCCGGATGCTCCGTGATCTGCGGCGCCTGGCTGGCGGTCGAACGGACCCGGTAGACCGCACCTTCACCGCGCGCCAGGTAGTAGAGGCTGCCGTCGTCCGTCACCCGCAGGTCGACCGGGGCGTCGATGCCGGTCGCGAAACCGGTCGCGTTCCCGCTCGCCGGATCGAGACGGCGGATCCAGCCGCTGCAGTAGTCGGCGAAGAAGTAGTCGCCCTGGTACTCGGCCGGGAACTGCACGGTGGCCGGGTTGTAGAACGCGCCGCCGGTGATGGCGCAGCCGGTGCTGCTCCCGTTGCCGTGGCCGTACCAGTGGATCGGGCTGCGGTACGCGGAGTTGCTCGTCGGCCCCTCGGTGGACGGCCAGCCGTAGTTGGAGCCGGCGACGCCGTCGTTGATCTCCTCCCAGGTGTTCTGCCCCACGTCGTTGATGAGCATGCGGCCGGAGCCGGGCTGGAAGGAGAAGGTGAACGGGTTGCGCAGCCCGAGCGCCCAGATGGCGCGGTTGGCTCCGGCGGCCGACCCGTAGAAGGGGTTGTCAGCCGGGATCGAGCCGTCCTTGTTGATGCGCAGGATCTTGCCCAGGAGGTTGCCCAGCGTCTGGGCGTTCGCGCCGTTGGCGTTCTCACCCACCGCGATGTAGAGCTTGCCGTCCGGGCCGAAGTGCAGGGCGCCGCCGTTGTGGTTGGTGGCGCTGCTGAGGTTGTTCAGCTCCAGGATGATCGTCTCGCTCCCGGCCACCGCCACGTCTCCGGATGCCGTGAAACGGCTCACCCGGTTGTGGACGGACGGGCTGGTCGCCGTGTAGTAGACGTAGACGTACTGGTTGGCCGCGAAGTTCGGATCGAACGCCAAGCCCAGAAGACCGCGCTCGCCGGAAGAGCTGACGGTCACGGTCAGAAACGGGGTCGCGAGGAGCGTCCCGTTCTTGATCACGCGGAGCTGTCCGCCCTGCTGCGTGACAAAGATCCGGCCGTCGGGCGCGAAAGCCATGGCCGTCGGGCTCGAGAGACCGCCGGTCACCCGGGTCTCGGTGAAGCCGG
>JANOCF010000043.1:0-2234 GCA_031412055.1 Holophagales bacterium
CGGCGCGGTTCATCAGCATGTAGCGCTCGTACAGGTTGCCGCTGTACCAGCCGAAGAAGATCTCCGCCATGTAGCCGTAGACCACGATCAGGCCCGTGGCCAGCATCACCTTGGCCATGTTCTGGAGATGGCGCATGGTGATGAAGTCTTCGAGGTTGAACGCCGCGCGCAGAGGGATCGCCAGGATGAGAACCATGGCGAAGCCCGCGTAGATGGCGCCGGCCACGAAGTAGGGCGGGAAGATCGTGGCGTGCCAGCCGGGCACCACACCCACGGCGAAGTCGAACGACACCACCGTGTGCACCGAGACCACCAGCGGCGTCGCCAGGCCGGCGAGCAGCAGGTAGGCGGTCTCGTAGTTGTGCCAGTGCGCCGCCGAGCCGCGCCAGCCCATGGCGCCGAAGCCGTAGATCACCTTGGCGATCCGCTTGCGGCTGCGGTCGCGCAGCGTGGCGAGGTCGGGGATCAGGCCGACGTACCAGAACAGCGCCGAGACCGTGGCGTACGTCGACACCGCGAACACGTCCCAGATCAGCGGGCTGCGGAACTGCGGCCACATGCCCATCGTGTTCGGGTAGGGCAGCAGCCAGTAGAACAGCCACGGCCGGCCGAGGTGGAGGACCGGGTACATGCCCGCGCAGGCCACCGCGAACAGCGTCATGGCTTCGGCGAAGCGGTTGATCGACGTGCGCCACTCCTGCCGCACCAGCAGCAGGATGGCCGAGATCAGCGTGCCTGCGTGGCCGATGCCGATCCACCAGACGAAGTTGATGATGTCGAAGCCCCAGCCCACCGGCTGGTTGATGCCCCAGATGCCCACGCCCTTGGCGAACAGGTAGGTGACGGAGATCAGGAACACGTTCAGCAGCAGGAACGAGATGCCGAAGCCGACGTACCACCACTTCGGCGTCCGCTGCAGGACGACCGCGCTGATCTTGTCGGTGACCGTGCCCGGCGTGTGTCCCGGCGCCACCACCGGGGGCTTGTAGGGCTTCGGCAGCGGGGAGGTCACGCCGTCGTCAATGGTGGCCATCGTCCGTCCTTTCCGCCGTCCAGGCCGCCAGCGCAGGGTTGGGGTTCGTGATCCTCGCCAGGTAGGTGGTGCGCGGCCGGGTGTTCAGGAACTCGAGCAGACCGTAATTGAGCGGGTCGGCCTTCCACTGCGTGACCTCCCACTCCGGATCGTTGACGTCGCCGAACACGATCGCCTGGGTCGGGCAGCCCTGCTGGCAGGCGGTCTGGAGCTTGTTGGGCGGGATCGGCTGGCCGTCGACCTTGGACTCGATCTTGGCCTGCTCGATGCGCTGCACGCAGTAGGTGCACTTCTCCATGACGCCGCGCATGCGCACCGTGACGTCCGGGTTGTTGAGCATCGCCAGCACCGGCGTGTCCTTGTCGCTGTAGCGAAAGAAGTTGAACCGCCGCACCTTGTAGGGGCAGTTGTTGGAGCAGTAGCGCGTCCCCACGCAGCGGTTGTAGACCATGTCGTTCAGCCCCTCGTCGCTGTGCACGGTGGCCGCCACCGGGCAGACCACCTCGCAGGGGGCGTTCTCGCAGTGCATGCAGGGGACCGGCTGGTTGTAGATCCGCGGGTCGTCCATGTCGCCCGCGTAGTAGCGGTCGACCCGGATCCAGTGCATCTCGCGCCCGCGCTGGACCTGCTCCTTCCCCACCACCGGGATGTTGTTCTCCGCCTGGCAGGCGACGACGCAGGAGCTGCAGCCGGTGCAGACGTTCAAGTCGATGGCCATGCCCCAGGCGTGCCCGTTGTACTCGTAGCGCGGGTACATCGACTCGTCTTTCTCGGGCGCCTCGCGGTGCTTCTGCACGAACATCGGGTCCTTCCGGAACTCGTCGATCGTGCCGGTGACCACCAGGTGGCGCTTCTCGGCCTGCTCGCCCGCCTCGGGGATCTCGCTGGCGCCGCTCACCCGCGCGCCCTGCGGCAGCACGTGATGGTTCTGGGTGGAGGCGAAGTCGAAACGCCCGCCCAGCTTTCTGAGCGTCACCCCGGGCATCGACCACAGCGCGTCCGAGGTGCGCAGGGCGTAGGCGTTGAAGCCGTAGCCCGAGGAGCGCCCGGCGCGGGTCCGGCCATAGCCCAGGGTCAGCATCGCCGTCCCTTCCGCCTGGCCGGGCAGCACCCAGACCGCGGCCTCCAGCTTGCGGCCGTTGGCGGTGATCTCGACCGTCTCCTCATGGCCGATCTGGAGGCGCTCGGCCGTGGCCGGACC
>JANOCF010000044.1:0-1971 GCA_031412055.1 Holophagales bacterium
GCAGTGCCGGTCGCGGTGGCCGTCGTGCCCGTAGCCTTGGCCGCTGCCGCGACAGCCGCCGGTGCCGGTTTCGGCGCGGCAGGCGCTGCCGCGGCTCCTGCAGCGGGCGCGGCCCCTGCTGCTGCGGCGAGCTTCGCGGCGTGCGCGGCACGTGCGGCGGCGACTCTCGCTGCCTTCTCGTCTTCGGCGCTCGCGGCGGGTGGTGATACCTGGGGAGCGTTGGTCCCGCCGGCGATGGCGGGATTCTCGTCAGCCGGAATGGCGGAGGGGGTTGCCTTGAAGGTGTCGGAGGTGGCAGCGGCATGCCTCTCGGGAGGCACGGCGGTATCGGCGGCACCGGCGGCACCGCTCTTGCCGGCTGCGGTCTCGGCCCGCGCACCTTCAGTTATCGGCGCGCCAGCCGCAGACTCCCCCGGCCCCGCGTTATCGGAAGCGGGACCGTCCTTCGTCTCGTCAGCCATGTTGCCCCTTTCGTACAGCGCAAGCTTGTTCGGGCTCTTTCCGTCTACACCTTTTCGGGTGCACCTTTCTAGCGAAATGGGACAGGGGGTGTCAACGCCGCAATGCGGCGCGCTCCTCTGGTGCCATCATCGGGAGGATCATCGGGAAGGCACGGCCTTTCCCGCCTCGATGGCAGCTTGCCGGACCTTGAAACTGGGATCGCTCTCGGCCAGCCGGCCGAAGAGCGCGCGGTGCTCCGGGCGGCGCAGGGAGGCGAGGGCGCGGATGGCGCTCAGCATGGCCTCTTCCTGCTGCTCGGGAGTGATGTCCGGAACCTGGGCAAGAAGCCCGCGGTCGAGCATCGATTCGAGGACGGGCGTGCCCTCGGCGCTGCCCAGTCGGGCGAGGGATAATGCGGCGTTCCAGCGCACGTCGGCGGCCGCGTCGCCGAGGAGCGGCCTGAGCAAGGGGACGACGGACCGGTCGTTCAGCTCGCCGATGGCATACGCCGCGGTTTTGCGGATCCCCGGGTCCTGGTCCGAGAGCGCGGTGGTCAGCGGCTCGCGGGCACGGGGGTCGCCGAGGATGCCGAGCGCCCAGAGCGCGTAGATGCGGGTGCGGTCGTCCTCTTCGTCGAGGGCGTCGACGAGCAGAGGCAGCGCCTCGCGGTCGCCGGTGCGGCCGAGCACGAGGGCCAGGTAGCGCCGCATCTCCGCGTCTTCGGCATCCTGGAACAGCCGCCGGACCTCGGCCTTGGCGCCCGCCTCCTTGTCCAGAGCCTTGGGATCGCGGGTGAGGATCTTGGACAGCTCATAGGCCGCCTGGACCCGCCGCGGCTTCCACCCCGAGTCGAGGTCGTTGAGGTAGTCGCGGGTGGTCTGCCGGTCGTAGGCGATCCACCCGAAGCCGATGAAGATGGCAACGCAGAGGAGGACCACGAGCAGGGGGACGACGAAAAGACCCAGGAAGGAGCGCAAAGCTCCGCTACCGGGCTCTTGCTCTTCCTCGGCGGGGTCGGCCGGCATCTCGTCTTCGGGCGGCAAGCCGTCCAGCGGCTCGTCCTGCGGGACTTCTGAATCGGGCATAGCCCGGGGAGCATAGCGGAAGGCGGGATGCGCCGCCAGCGGGAAACTGCTCCCGGGAAGCCGGGAAGGGAGGAAGCGCCTCAGGGAAGCGCCTCAGGAAGAACGCGTCAAGGAAAGCGGAGCGGGCGTGGCTCCCTCACCCGCGCAGCGGGGGAGGGCAGGGGAGGGGGTATTTCACTTTACCTATCCCTGAAATGACATTTCGCTCCCCGTTTCCGTTTCTTAAGGGGGTAAATGCCGCCCCATGTATCTTCCGGGGCTGGCCTCCGGAGGAACGTGACGAGCCACGACCAGCTATTCAAGGAGTTGTTCCAGACCTTTTTGACAGACCTGCTAAGCCTCGCCGAGCCGGAGGCCCTGGTCTTCCTCGATGCGACGCAGCTCCGGTTCCTGAACCCGGAGACCTTCACCCACTGGCCTGAGGGGGAACGCCGCCAAGTGGACC